>NVSO02000211.1 GCA_002401305.2 Rhodobiaceae bacterium
GATTGGCTCAGGCTTCAAAGATAGGGGAACTGATTCGGCAGGATAGCGGGTCACATGCAAAGCACTTGCAGAAGGCAAACCGGCATGGCGGAACACAGAACAACACAGCCCAATTCATCGACAGACCGGGAGGTCCGTGCACAGTCTGCGGACCGTCGTCGTATGCAGGCGCGCACACCCCGCATTCAACCTCTTGCAGATGTGCCCCCGTTTACAACTGACATGCCGTCTACCCAGCGCAATGGACGCAATATCCTGAACTACATCGTTTTCGGGTTAACAGCTTTTGTTCTATTGGCAGCGAACATCTACATTTTCATGGCAGATGGTTTTAGCAGCGGTCTCTTTCTATCGGGCTTTGTAAGCGTCGCCGCTATTGGACTGGGCTACGGGCTTTTGCGGTTGATGGCGGGACGCGCAGCCTCACAAGCCACCATTGCGGATAGTCACAAGCGCTTCGACATGGCATTCGCTGGCGCGCGCTGCGGCATCTGGGATTGGGACCTAAGTGAAAATCGAATTTATTGGTCCGAGGCGATGTTTGACATGTTGGGGCGGCGTAAAGTTTCCAAGCGGTTGTCCTTCAGCGAACTCAAGTCACTTGTCCATCCTGAAGATGTGCCGGAAATTGATTTGATCTTTTCCACACCTGACCGCGTGCAACATTCCTACGACACCATTTTCCGCTTGGCTCATGAAGATGGCAGCTGGGTATGGGTTCACGCCAAAGGCCAAGTTTGGCAGGACCCCCGCCATCAAGGCGAGCGCCTAATCGGCATCACCATCGACATTACTGAGCAAAAACTTGCGGAAGAACGCGAAGCGCAGGCCATCGAATTTTTGCGTGATGCGATCGAAAGCATTGGCGAAATGTTTGTGTTGTGGGACAGCCATGATCAGCTTGTCACCTGCAATTCCAAATTTCGAGAATTGCTAGAGCTCACCATGGCAGACATTGCGCCGGGCACATCTTTTCAAGATGTGATTGCGCGCTCTGCCGCCGTCAACGGCAATTGGCCGCTCCCCTCCTCTGGCATTCAAGCTGTTAGCGAGTTGCAACTTACCAATGGGCGTTGGTTGCAAATCAGCCTGTGCAATACCAAGATCGGTGGCCACGTGAGTGTCGGCACAGACATTACAGCAATCAAACAATCTGAAGCCCAGCTCACGCAGAATAAATCTGTGTTGGAGCGCACAGTGTCTGACCTTCAAAACTCCCGTGGCAAGCTGGAAGAGCAAGCCCATCAGCTGGTTGAGTTGGCCGAAAAGTACTCCATTGAAAAGACCCGCGCTGAGACTGCAAACAGGTCCAAGTCAGAGTTTTTGGCCAACATGAGCCATGAGCTGCGCACCCCCCTCAATGCCATCATCGGATTTTCTGAAATGATGAATGGAGAGTTCTTTGGGCCGCTGGGCAATGCAAAATATAAAGAATATAGCCAGGATATTCACGACAGTGGCCAGCACTTGTTGGATGTCATCAATGACATTTTGGACATGTCTAAGATTGAAGCCGGGCGCTTAACCTTAGAGCCGGTCAATTTGGAGCTAGAAAGTCTGGCGGAAGAAAGCCTACGATTGATCAGCGGTCGTGCAGAAGTTGCTGGTGTCCGGATTAACAATCAGATCAAAGACTTTCCGCCGCTCCTCGCTGACAAACGTGCCGTCAAACAAGTGCTCATCAACTTGCTCTCAAATGCGGTGAAGTTCACCCCTGCTGGCGGCGATATTACGCTGAAGGCGGAGCCGTATAATGACCATCCGGGTTGGGCACGTATCATCGTCAAAGATAGTGGCATTGGCATTCCAGCCGACGCGCTGCCCAAGCTTGGACGTCCCTTTGAACAGGTGGAAAACCAGCACAGCAAAACCTACAATGGCACCGGTCTCGGATTGGCATTGTCTCGCTCCCTGATCGAAATGCATGAGGGCATTCTCATCATCGAAAGCGAAGAAGGTATTGGCACCGAAGTGTCCTTCATCCTTCCTTTTGCGAGCTCCTAACCAGCCGCATGCGGGGCATAATATGCCCCCTTCATCGGCTCAGAGATACCACTGATGTTCTTTAGCGCTGATGGTTTCGTAGAGTTTCTCAAACTCAAATTCTTTGACGCGTGTATAGACATCCACATAACGTGACCCCAAATAGTCCCGCAGCACATCAGAACCGCGTAAGGCCTCAAGAGAAGCAGGCACAGTTCTTGGTAAGCGTGGGTCTGGGGTTTCCGACGCGTTGTTTGCATAGGGCGCACCGGGGTCTATCTTCTGACTAATGCCATGATGAATACCTGCCAGCACTGAGGCAAAGAGCAGGTAGGGATTTACATCTGCCCCTGCTACCCGGTGCTCGACACGGCGCGCCTTGGGGCTTCCTGTGGGCACACGAAATGCCACTGAACGATTGTTGTATCCCCATTGCCCATTGACCGGCACGAAGTTATTGGCCTCAAAGCGACGAAACGCATTTACGTTGGGGGCAAGCAGCGCCATCGAGGGGGCCATTGTTTGTTGCAAGCCCCCGATAGCGTGGCGCAGGGTGTCGTTGCCTTGCTCACTGCCATCGTCAAATATATTACGCCCCTCTTCGTCAAGAACGCTCACGTGCATATGGCAACCGTTGCCCGTTTGATCGAGGAAAGGCTTTGCCATAAAGCTTGCCCGGTAGCCATGTTCGCTCGCTGCCGCCTGAATGAGATGGCGCAACATCACCGCATGGTCACCGGCCTTGAGTACATCCTCTTCATGGTTGAGATTTATTTCAAACTGCCCCGGTGCAAATTCAGCGGTTGCCGCTGAGGAGGGAATATTCTGAATCGTAGAATATCTCGTGATTGTCGACATCAAGTCGCTGTAGGCGTCCAGCCCGGCCATGGAGTAGACTTCGTTTGCTGTTTCTCGAAGCCCACTACGCGGGTTCAGGGGTGCTTGCGGAACGCCGCCCTCACCAAGCAGGGGGTCCATCAGATAAAATTCAAACTCAGCGGCCACAACGGGGCGCAACCCTATGTCTGTAAAACGATCTAAAACGCCCTGCAGCACATTGCGCGGCTCTATCCAGAAGGGCGCGCCTTTTTCATCCACCATACCCATGAAGACTTGAGCGTGCTTTCCATTGCCCCATGGCACCGGTGCTATGGTTCCAGAAATGGGCCACGCTTGGCCATCTGGGTCGCCGTCGGACACGCCCATGCC
>NVSO02000212.1 GCA_002401305.2 Rhodobiaceae bacterium
CGGTCGCATCTTTACAAGCCAGGGAGCCATCGGCGCGAATTTTTGCCGCGTGGCGTTTGCGTGGATCATAAAGCACAGTGCCAGGTTCCAACAGGCCGCGTTCCACAATTGTACCAAACGGCACGCGAGGTTGGGAACGTTTAGACTGCGTCACAGCGATGGTTTCCGGCGTGGCAGTTTTAGTGTTCTTCAACCGCGCTTTGGCAACTTCGATGTATTTGGATTCTTGCTCAATACCGATGAAGTTCCGGCCCAGTTTTTTAGCCACAGCACCCGTGGTGCCACTGCCAAAGAACGGATCTAGAATAATGTCGCCCGGATTGGTCGTTGATAAGATAACGCGGTGTAACAACGCTTCTGGCTTTTGAGTTGGATGGGCTTTGTTGCCCTCGTCATTCTTCAAGCGCTCTTTGCCAGTGCAAATAGGCAGTGTCCAATCAGATCGCATTTGCAAATCTTCATTGAGGGATTTCATCGCCTCATAATTGAACGTGTATTTTTTCTGGTCCGCAGATTTAGTTGCCCAAATCATTGTCTCATGCGCGTTTGTAAAACGTGTGCCACGGAAATTCGGCATCGGATTGGTCTTGTTCCAGATCACATCATTCATGATCCAGTAGCCCAAGTCCTGCAGCGTTGCGCCAACACGGAAAATATTGTGATACGAGCCGATAACCCAGATCGCGCCGTTATCTTTCAAGACACGTCGCGCAGCACTCATCCATTCATGCGTGAATTTGTCATAGGCTTGGAAGCTGGAAAATTGATCCCAGTCGTCCGTCACGCCATTCACTTTGGAGTGGTCCGGGCGGGTAAGCCCATTACCAAGTTGCAGGTTATAAGGTGGATCTGCAAAAATAAGATCGACGGATTTCTCCGGCAATGCGTTCATGAGCTCAATGCAATTGCCTTGCAAAATTTCATTGGCCGGAATCCGTTCAAACTGACGCGTGCGCCCCACAAGCAAATCTCCTGTCACTCTAGTTATCGGTGAGGCACGGATAATGAGTCAACTAGGGTTAACGATCAATTAAATTCTTATGAATCAAAGGCTTAGAGAACGACTTTCATCCACAGGCTACTAAATAGAGTCACTTTGAGTCCGTCGGACTCAACATGTTGCGTATAGGGGCGTAACTTTTTCTGTGCTCAGGAGTCACCCCAAGGCGCAAAAGCGCCTCTTTATGTGATTTGGTCGGATATCCCTTGTTCTGTTTCCATCCGTACCCCGGATATGTCGCGTCAAGTTCGACGAGTATTCTGTCCCGTGTCACCTTCGCCACAATGGAGGCAGCCGCGATAGACAACGACCGACCATCGCCTTTAATGATCGCCTGAGCCGAGAGATCCGTTGGCGGTGTGAACTTTCCGTCTACCAAAATATGGTCAGGTCGGTGGGGCAGGGCTGCAACAGCACGTGCCATGGCATCAAGAGTGGCATGGTGAATATTGAGCGTGTCAATTTGAAGGGGCGAACAGGCGGCAATCCCGACATCACACGATTGCATGATGAGAGCGAAGAGCGCCTCGCGTTTGGCCTCAGATAGTTTCTTTGAATCATTGAGCCCATCTGGAATGGCCTCGGGACGCAATCGAACGGCTGCGGCCACAACCGGCCCCACAAGAGGACCTCGACCCGCTTCATCGACACCAACCACATAGGACGACGGCGCTCCCGCTTCGGTTTCAAATGAATAGTCGGGCTTTTGGGGTGTTTTCGTACGATCTGTCATGGAAGCAGTGTCGCTGAATTCTTGGCCACCGAAAAGCCCAAAGTAGAGAGGCCCCGCCGGGTGCTGATCTTCTAAAAAAGATCCATCTGGTTTTGAGCTGCGACGACCGTTGGTTTTTGAGGCCGCTCGGGAGGCGTAAACAGATCGCAGTTTAAATGTAGGTCGCGCCGACCCATGCCATGTCGCTGGCACGCCACATCAAAACGGCGTTTAAGCAACCATGCATAAGGTCCGTCTCCGCGCATACGCTTGCCCCATTGGGCATCATAGTCTTTGCCATTGCGGGTGGAGCGCATCAACTTCAATACGCGCTCTGCTCGGTCCGGTACATTTTCATGCAGCCATTCTTTAAACAGGTCTTTGATCTCATGGGGCATGCGTAACAAAATGTAGCCAGCTTGTTTGGCTCCAGCATAATGCGCCCCCATCACGATCTTTTCCAACTCATGATCTGTCAGGCCCGGAATGATAGGAGCAATCATCACCGCTGTAGGAATGCCAGCCTCTGAAAGCAGCCGGATGGCATCCATGCGTTTGGCAGGTTGGGAAGCTCGGGGCTCAAGAGCACGCGCGAGCTTCCCGTCCAACGTCGTGACGGAGAGGGCGACCTTCAGAAGGCCGCGTTCCGCCATCGGCGTAAGCAGGTCCAAGTCCCGGACGACCAAAGCGGATTTGGTCAGTATGGTCACCGGGTGGTTGTATTTGTTCAAAACCTCCAGCACAGAGCGCATGATGCGATAACGCCGCTCAATAGGCTGGTAGGGGTCTGTATTGGTGCCAATGGCAATTGGCTTGACCCGATAATTGGGGTGCGACAATTCTTTTTCAAGAAGGGCTGCAGCATTTGGTTTCGCAAATAGTTTGCTTTCAAAGTCCAACCCCGGAGAAAGTCCCATAAAGGCGTGGGTAGGGCGCGCAAAGCAGTAGGTGCATCCATGTTCACATCCCCGGTAGGGGTTGATGGATTGGTCAAAGGGAATGTCGGGAGATTGGTTGTGGATGATGATTTTGCGCGCACGCTCCACCGTCACATGAGTGTGAAGGCGTGGCGCTTCTTCAATGGTGCCCCATCCATCATCAACGGCTTCTCTGGCTTGCGCCTCGAAACGTCCGCTGACATTGGATAAGGCGCCCCGGCCTCGACGGCGGTCAGGATGAACCCAATTTCGGATCTGGTGCGAGGGGGATGCAGATAGATCCGAGGCGGCGGTATTCATCTTGTCAGGGTATGAAGCTGAGACTTGACCCTGATGGGAACGATGCCATCTATCCACAACGGGGGCTGTGGTTGGTCGGCCGGGGCGAGTTTGGTGCGGTGTTGTTCCCATGCAGATTTTGTAGCAATCAAATGAGAACATAACAAGAACAAATATCGTAGAAGGCGTGGTTTTACTCACATGATCCAAAACCCCCAGAATTCTGCGGGCCGCGAAGGGGCGCCTCTGACAGAATGGAGAGCTGCGAGCTCAGGTGCCCCAACAATTCCCCGTAACCTTGTGCAAAAAAACCTAGTTCGCTAGAATCATCTACTATTGTAAAAAGCTTCTTACAGGCTGAGGGGTGCATTCGCATCTCGCCAGACTATTTCAGGCCATCTATCATTTCAGGCCCTCTATTGCCGTTTTAAGAGTAACCGCCCCATGCTGAGTGTGATCATCCCGACCTTGAACGCCGAGAAAAGCCTCGCCCGAACCCTCAATTGTCTCATTCCTGCTGCTGTAAGTGGCTTGGTCGGCGACGTTTCAATTGTCGATGGCGGCTCAACCGACAAAACCGAAGAGATCGCAGATTCGGCTGGCGCAGACTTTATCTCAGCACCAAAAGGCCGTGGCAGCCAGTTGAGCGTTGGGGGAGCAGCCGCAACGGGCGACTGGCTCCTATTCCTCCATGCCGATACGGTGCTGGACCCGGGCTGGGAAGATGAAGTTCGAAAATTTATGGGCTTTGCGCAAGCCGGGCGCTTTAAGTCACCTGATATGGCCGCCGCGTTTAAATTCGCCCTTGATGATTTTTCGCTTAAAGCTCGTTTCCTAGAACGAATGGTGGCCCTACGCTGCATCCTCTTTGGCTTGCCCTACGGAGACCAAGGCTTGCTGATTTCTCGGGCGTTTTACGAA
>NVSO02000213.1 GCA_002401305.2 Rhodobiaceae bacterium
ATCAACAGTCTTTTATGGTGCATCCCTTTAACATTTATTTGGGGCAATGATGACTTGGTCACACAAGTTTTCACCTTGTTGATTTTTGCAACCCTGACCATCTCCCAAACAGTGCAACAGAGCCCACACTTCAAAACATTCATTGCCGCTCTGCTACCCGTGACGCTCGCCTTTACAATCTTCTTTGTGTTTCAGGATACGTCGTTCCAACAAGCCCTCGGTGTCTTATGTCTGATCTATTCCCTCTGGCTTACATCAGTCGGGCATCGGCTAAACAAGTATGTTTACAACATGCTCAAAAGAAACGAGGAAGTGGAAACGGCTCAAGCAGACAGCCGTGACGCCCATCGCAATGCCTTATTGTTGAAACAAGAGGCTGAAAATGCGTCGCGAACAAAGTCCAATTTCATGGCCATGATGAGCCATGAACTCCGCACACCCCTCAATGCCATTTTGGGGTTTTCCGAGATCATTCAACACCAATTATTTGGGCCTCACAATGACCGCTACAGCGAGTATGCCGCTGACATTCATAGCAGTGGCACGCACTTGTTACAGCTCATCAATGAGATCCTCGACATCCAAAGGGTCGAAGCAGGTAAGCGAGAATATCACCCGGAACTTTTCTCAGTCGGCGAGCTCCTCAATGAATGCATAGCATTGGAACAATTCAGTGCACAAAGCGCCGACGTGGAATTGTATTTGAAGTTACGCGGCATCATTCACATCACAGCCGACCGCCTGTCAATCAAGCAGGTCATCCTTAACCTGATGAACAATGCCATTCGCCATACCCAACCCGGCGGGTCACTGACCTTATCGGCACGCATTGACACAAACACAGTCGCCCTAATAGTAGAAGACACGGGCTGCGGCATGAACATGCAAATCGTCGATAAAATTTTCGAGCCCTTTGTCAAAGGCGATGGCAATGCCTATCAAAGCACGACGGGGCGCTCAGGGTTGGGCTTATACATCACCAAGCAATTGGTTTCAGCCCACCATGGGAACATCGAGGTGAAGAGTGAGGTTGGGAAAGGTACATGCATCACCATCACGCTCCCCATCTCCTACACCCCGGATCAAGATGTAGATCTATCAGGCGCACCCCAGCCCCCAAAAGTCGCGTCCTTTGAGCCGAAATCAATCGCCAACTAAATGTGCCAGCAAGCCTCAAGATTCAAGCACATCAGCAGCCTGCACCAAGTCTCCAACTCGAAAATCCACCTCTGAGGCCGGAACCTCTTTGGACACATGGCTACCAGAGCCTTGCACCAAAACAGTAACAGCCCCCACCGCGCGTCCCGCCTGCATATCAGCTTGTTTGTCACCGATCATGATGGAGCGTGAGGGATCAACACCTAACGCCTTTGCGGCGTCTAACAACATGCCCGGAGCAGGTTTGCGCCAGTCGCTAGGCGTTTCAGGCGCATCGGCAGAAAACCGAATGGCGTCGAACACCACCCCGTGGCTGGCCAACATCTCAACCATGCGCGCGGTCACCGCTTCATAGTCACCAACATCGTAATAGCCCCGCCCAATGCCGGATTGATTTGTGACGATGACCAGTTTCAACCCTGCCGCCTGAAACCGCTTAAGCCCCGCCACCGCATTGGGTAGCAAGACAACACCCTCAGGGTCGCTGAGATAGCCACTGTCTTCGATCAATGTGCCGTCTCGATCTAAAAATACAACGTCGTACGCCAATTCCATATGCACACTCGAAACCAATGGTTAACCCTCCCAAGAGGTTTAGCGACCTCTCCCCCTCAAAACAAGCCTAACCGCCTGTCAAATCAAGTACTTGGCCTCTTCCTTGCGACTTCCAAAGCAAAACATTCAATGACGGGAAAAACGTCCCGCTATGGCTCGAAAGTACAGATAATATGTCTCGTTTTGAAACATACAAGTTTTTGGCTGAAGCTAATTCGTATCGAAATGGCGCGATGGCCGGCAACTCCCGTGACTCCCACACGCCAGCTGGGCCCCACAGAAACACTCCCCACACAAAAACAGAAAGTTTGCTGAGGCGCAAGACTTGGCTTGAGCGCGCATGTCTTTTTGTTATGGACGGCACTCTCATGGTCGCAGGCATTGTAAACGGCTATGCGATCGCCAGATTAGTGGGCGCGGTGACAATCACGGGTCCAGACGCCGTGACAGCAATGATCGGCCATTTCGCCAAAAGCAGTCTTTTGATCGCCTTCATTCTCATAGCCTGCGCATTGCGCGGCCACTATCACAACCGTAATTCCTTTTGGTCGGAAACGCGCGACATCCTTTTGCTGATGAGCATCGCTGTGCTTCTCGACGGTTTTGCCTATTTGTTGCTAAGCCCCGAACTCCACATATCCCAGAGTGCATCCCTTTGGTTGCTTTCAGGGTGGGGTGTCAGCCTCCTCTTGCTACCCATCGGCAGACGCGTCAGCCGGGACTTGCTCACCAAAGCTGGTTTGTGGACACGTCGGGTTTTGATCATTGGTTCAGGCGAACCCGCTGAGGCCGCCAACGCGGCCCTCATTTCTGAACCCTATTTTGGCTATCAAATAGAAACGTCCATTCCCGTTGATCAATTTGATCCGAACAATCAAAAGTCTCGTTTGGCAGAGCTGTTTCAAGAAATGGGTGGCTCCCTCAAAGACGTCCTGATCGAGACAATGAACCGCGCCAAAGTGGAGATGGTCGTATTGGCTCCCAAGGCGAGCGAATTTGAGGTTATTGAAAAAGTCACCCGTCAGTTGAACCGGGCGCGCATTAAATTCTCAATCATCCCACCCCTAAAAGGGTTGGCTGTGCTCCACATCCGCGCCACAGCTTTTTACAACCATGATCTGTTGATGCTGTCGTCTGAGGACAATTTGCGCCAACCAATTGCGCGCATCATCAAACGGTGTTTCGATTTGGTCGTCGCAGGCGGCCTCCTATTAACGCTGGCTCCCTTCTTCCTCTTTGCCGCCATGCTCATCAAAAAAGATGGGGGCGCTGCTTTCTTTGGACATCGTCGGGTGGGGCGCAATGGCGACATGTTCTACTGCCTAAAATTCCGCACCATGGTGGTCAATGCCGAAGATCGCCTCGC
>NVSO02000214.1 GCA_002401305.2 Rhodobiaceae bacterium
AGTTCCATGGACACGCGTCCGGCAGCGTAGAATCCGACAGCAACGGCGATGGTGGCAAAGGTAATCCACATCTGCCAGCTGGCAACGGTCAGTTCTTCCATAGAAATTGGTGCTCTTAAAATGAGAAGGCGCGCATGTGTAATCGTTTGAAACCAATCACTTACCAGCACAGAGTCTAACTGAAAACCCGTGCGTTGGCTAAGTCTATGATTCACGCCTCACATTTTCTTCGTAAGCACCCGTCATCGGTTCTAGTTTTCAGCGTGATCCGCGCCGGAATTTATGAAAACAGAGCCAGAGAAAAAATCATGCAAGTTGCGGCGGCGCGCATTGAAGAGCGGCACAAGCACGAAGACAATGCTGATTACTGAGAAGACGATGTAGAATAGGAATGTATGAAAGAGCGCTTGGGCATGACTTGGGTGTTTCCCCTCCCATGTGCGCATCTCAATTCCCTGACGTACCATCCCGGGGGTTGCCGAGCGCGGGCCGCCAAGGGTGAGAGTGAAATAGGCAAAGAAGAGAACGACCCACAGCACGCCCATAATTGGTGCCGCCAAACCGAGCGTAAGCACGGTTAAAACAATCGAAATGACAAGCCCGATGGCTGCGAGAAAAACCAAGGCAACCATATCATAGAGGAAGGCATAAAAACGTCGCATGAGCATGCCGCGAAAATTCTCTGCATCATACATGTAGTCGGGACCTGTCATGGAGGGTCCTGAGTTAGCTGTTGATGGTTCATTCGGCGACGACATGTGTGTTCCTCTATCTAAGGTGTCTGGAGGGCGCACAAGGGGGAAAACGAGGTGCGCTGCAGGCAAAGCAGTCCTATAGACATAAGCAATAGATAGAAATCTACAAGCCTTGACTGTTTTGCGCCACTTTGGGGTCTGGAGGAAATCTAGAGCTTTAAGGTTGGAACCCAGGTGGAATGACCGGGGCTTCTCGCATCAAGAGGATGGATATGCGGCGGTTGGCTGGCAAATAGGGGTCCTCGGGGAAAAGTGGATCGGTATCGGCTTTTCCGGTCACCTGAAACAAGCGGTCATTTGGTACGCCGGCGGCTTGCAAAATACGGCGGGTTGCATTGGCGCGGTCAGCGGTGAGCTCCCATTTGGAGTACCCATTATTTCCGCGCATTCTAGCCGCGTCGGAATGACCCGTGATCGAAATACGGTTGGGCAGCGGATCGACGATTCTTGCGACTTGCTGGAGCATGAGGCGCGTACGCTCATAAGGTTCTGCGTGGCCTGGCGGGAACATGGCCCGGCCTTCTTGGTCGACAAGGCTGATGTTGAGGCCTTCGTCGGTTTCTTCAATCATGATGTTCTTTGAGAGCTCTGCAAGCTCAGGCATATCTTTGAGTGCTTGGCGCAAGCTTTCTGCCGCTGTGCGTAGGGCGATATCTTGAACGGTTTCAATTGGGTTTTTGTTTTGTAGTTCGGCAGCTGTTGTGGCCGCGCCGTCCATTGGTGCTGAGTTCTCACCAGCTGCGCCTTGCTCGGCTGCTTTTTCGTTCTTAGTTTTTGGGCTTTCAGGCGAGCTGGGAGTAGACATGGTCATGACGACTTTAGGGGCAGAGCCCGACATGCGCGCGCCGTCAGTGTCAAAGGCTGTGCCGCCCATAACGCCACCAGCGCCAGAGTTGGAGCGACTAACGCTTGCAGGGGCGAAGTAGTCCGCAAGGCCTTGTTTTTGTTCTGGTGTGGTCATGGAGATCAACCACATCATCAGAAAAAAGGCCATCATGGCGGTCACAAAGTCAGCATAAGCGATTTTCCATGCACCACCGTGGTGGGCATGTCCGCCTTTTTTGACTTTCTTGATGATGATCGTGCCTTCAACCATGGGCCCTTAATCTTCCGTTCTATCTGATCAAAACTCTGTACTGTTGTTCCTCACGAATGGAGGCGTTACTGCGTAGCCGGTTTAAGATTGTTGGTGGATTCTTCAACTTCAGCGAAAGTTGGACGGTAGTTACTCATCATGGCTTTACGCGCAAATTCGATCGATACAGCCGGAGCATATCCTTGCATGTGAGCGAGGAGGCCTGCTTTCATGGATAGAAAGTATTTGGATTCAGATTCGTAAGCACTTTTTAGAGCTGAGGTCATGGGGGCAAAAAATCCATAGGCCACAAAAATCCCTAGGAACGTGCCCACCAACGCGGACCCAATCATTTGTCCAAGAATTTCCGGTGGCTTATCAATGGAGCCCATCGTTTTAATGATGCCCAACACAGCCGCCACAATCCCCAGTGCGGGCGTGCCATCTGCAAGGGCTTGCATCGCAGAAACCATTTGTTCTTGTTCTTGGTGATGGGTTTCCAGCTCTTCATCCATCAAGGCTTCTAACTCATAAGCATTTTCGGTGCCGAGCGTGATCATGCGGAGATAATCGCACATGAATTCAAGCGCGTGGTGGTCTGCTGCAAAAATGGGAAACTGATTGAAGAGATCCGAATCATGTGGGTTTTCGACATGCACCTCTAGAGCGAGAGAGCCTTTGGCTTTTGCAAGTTTGAAGATCGTGAATTGCATGCCGAGTAATTCCAAATACGCATCTTTATCGTATTTGGGGCCCTTCATGATTTTGCCGAGCATAGTACCTGTGTTTTTGAGAACAACGGGTGGATTGGCAATGATGTAGGCACCCATTGCGGCGCCCAGAATGATAACGGCTTCAAGGGGTTGCCAAAGAACAGCCATATAGCCGCCCATGGCGACATAGCCGCCAAAAACGCATGCTATAACGAACACAATGCCGATGATCAGTTGCATAGTACTTTTCCACCCATAGTTCTCGCTGAGCGTATGAGTCGCCTCGCTGGAGATACTTTCTGTGACCTGCATTGTTGGCTAGTACCGTTAATATGGTGTTATGAGCGAAGCAAAACGTTGTATATCAACGAAAAATTGCCTAGGTGGTGGTACGTAGTTGGCGTGTATGATTAAGAAAACCATTAAGGTTTTCATTAAGGAGACAAAATGGTGAGTGATAGTAAGGCGTATCGGGCGGCCCTGGGGTCCTTTGCCACCGGCATTACTGTTGTCACTGTGCGTGGGACTGATGGTATTGTGCTGGGAATGACGGTGAATTCATTCTCATCGGTGTCGCTTGATCCCCCCCTTGTTCTTTGGTGTTTGGATAAAACGGCGGCGCTGTTTCCCGTCATCGAAAAGTGCGATGCATTCTGTGTCAGCGTGTTGAGTGAAGAGCAGGAAGATATTTCAAACCGGTTTGCTGTCGCACATCAGCATGACGCTGAAGGGCTTGCTTTGGCCGAGGGTATATCAGGCGTTCCGTACTTAAGTGAAAGCCCAACCAATTTTCAATGCAGCCTTTATGCCCAGCATGACGCGGGCGATCATCTTATCATCGTGGGGCGAGTAGAAGCGTTCGGTGTCGTGTCAGACGCCAAGCCGTTGCTGTACTATAAAGGTGACTACAAGAATTTTTGACAAGCGATGAGCGGGCGCTGACTTATGGAGCTTACTCAGCACCCTCAAATTCAAACTTGTTCATTGGGGGCGTGTCGATGTCAATTTGCCGCTGCGCTTCCAAATTGCTATGCATTTGTTTCATGCATTTCATCATTATTTTGTAATTGGCATCTGAAACACCGGCAATGGCAATTTGGTGAACATCATCCATCGCGTTCCGACCGCGATGGATGTTTTCTTTCAGAATTTCCGTCAAATAAGCGCATTTTGCTCTGCCATCAGAAGGGTGACGGCGTCTCTCAATGAGGGTCAACTCTTCCAATTCTGCCAAATAAATACCAACAGATACTTTGTGCGCGTGCAGCGCTTGGGCCAATTCGGTTTGAGTTTGGCCGTCTTTTGCGATGAGCGCTGCAATAATGGCAGTCTGATTTGGACTGAGCAACGTTCGCTTATGGTATGTTTCCCCTAACAAACGCCCAAAACTAGATAGCGTTTCAACAAACACGACAGATGGCGTCTCCCCACGAAGTCGATGATCGGGCTGTTCGGGCTGTTGAATAGGCGCTTGAGACATTTTTGATCGCTTTTGGTTGATCGCTGAAACATATGCATATTTGATAAATATTTGTGACGTTAAGTCTACTATGAAAATTTGTTGACACGCAAAAGATTTTCGTAAATTGTACTTACTAGTTTTTCTGGGGGAAGTACAAAGTGGTAGATACAGTAGTGAGTGATAATGGCATCTCGGTTGAATCCGTTCCTGTTGATAGTAGTACAGGGTTTTTGCCAGAAGGTACGTTGAAAGACACCGTCGAGACATCTGGGGCGGATGACGCCGCGGCAGGCGGCGAGGGCGTAGAGAATGTAGGTGGGGGTGATATCCTCGATCTTACCGGCCAGATGCCTGAAAATGGTGGCGGCGAGTGGTTTGACCTCGTCCCGCTCTTGGACAAAGGCGGCGTGATCGTTGCGATCTTGCTGGCCCTTTCTGTTTTGTCCCTTGCGATTATTTTACTCAAAATCATCCAATATTGGCGTGCAAATTTGAGCCGCAGATCATTTGTCGATGCGATTCTGGTAAAAGTTAAGGCGGGTGACCTTGCAGGGGCCACTCAAATTGCTGCCAAACAAAAGTCTCCAATTGCTAAAGTGATGCACGCGGGTGTGCTCTCACAGCAAGAGGGTACTGATCCGGCTGAAGAAATGGCTCGTGTGGGGGGCAATGAACTTGGCGCCATGCAAACCTATTTCCGTTGGCTTGAAATTATCGGCAATGTGTCGCCACTTCTTGGGTTGCTGGGGACGGTTATCGGCATGATTGAAGCGTTCCAACAATTGGAAGAGGCTGGCAATCAGGTTGATCCGGGCATCTTGTCGGGCGGTATTTGGGCGGCTTTGCTCACAACGGCGGTTGGCCTGTCTGTTGCCATTCCGGCAGTGTCGGCGCTTAACTTGTTTGAGAGTAAAGTTGATCAGGTGCGCTTGGGACTTCGAGATGCATCATCACGTCTTTTGGCGCAATTGCGCAAAGCATAGGGGGGGCTTATGGCCAATTCTCATGCAAAAAAGCGACCGATGCTTTTTGATGAACCAGTTGGACGGAAGAGAGTTTTAAGTCTAACGCCGCTGATCGATGTGGTGTTCTTACTGCTGATCTTCTTCATGTTGGCAAGTACATTTATGAAAACCCAAACGCTGACTGTCATTACGCCAGCGCCTGATGAAAGCGAAGAGGTCGATACAGACCGCGTTGTCATTGAGTTGGGTGTTCACTCAGACGGTCACCTAACGATTGATGGCAAGACTGTGCTTGTTGGCAACCTTGAAGACAAATTGAAGGCGCGTATTAAGGAAAACCCAGAAGCGATTGTGTCCGTTTTGGCGGAAAAAGACGCTTTGGTGCAGCCTTTGATTTGGGCCGTGGATGCGGCACGCCGTGCTGGTGCTGATACGGTTTCAACCTCACGCGTCGGGAGTGTCAAATGATAGATTTTGATGAAGCACCTGTCCGTAGGCCTTACGAATCCGTGGTGCCTTTAATCAACATTGTGTTTTTGCTGTTGATCTTCTTCCTGTTGGCCGGGACGATTAAACCAAGTGATCCGGTTAAAGTCGAATTGCCGGTTGGCGAAGTTGACGACAAGGGCGGGCTTCAAGACTTTGCCCTCTACATGGAAGCGGATGGGTTTGTGCACTACGGCGAAAAGTTGATGGATGCGCAAATGGCGCCTTACATGCTGAAGGAAGATATTAAGCAAGCTGGTGTTGAAAAAGTTTCTATCAACGCTGACAAAGGCGCGCCTGCACACGAACTTCTCAAATTGATGGAGGGGTTACGTACCATTGGTGTGAAGCAAGTTATACTTGTTACAAACCGAGGCGATGATGGGGCAACAGCAGAAGGGGGTGTGCCATGAGTATGGCTGAACTTGAACCTTCTGAATCGCCCACCTTACGTAAATTCTTTGGGTTTTCTTTTCTCCTGCATGCGGCTGTTTTTTTGTTCTTTGTGCTTGGCTCTGGCATTTTCGGGGTTCCGGGTCCCGGCGGTGGGGAGGCATTGACCTTCCAATTGGCCGCCGGTGCTGGCAATGACTTAGTGGCTGCGGCCGATATTGATATGGCGTCAGACAATGTACCTACTTTTGCAGACGCTGACCTAGATCCTGTGCCGGTTATAGAACCAGAAGTGGTGCCGGTACCGCCGAAGAAGAAACCAAAGCCAAAAGCTTTGCCGAAACGCAAAGCTGAAACCAAACCGACTAAGGAAAAGACAACACCGATTGTTGGTGAGGCCAAAACGGCTAACGCGGGTTCTGTGAAGGGGACCGTCGGCAAAAAAACGACAGGCGGCGGCGGTGATGCTCCTGTGACGTTGCTCAATAAGCGGGGGAACTCTCTTACGGGAGGCGACTTTGGTGCTCGGTTTGTTGGGCGGACGCTCAATTTAGATATTGGACGACCTGATGTGCAGGGCGGCAACCGTTTGCCAAAAGTGTCCATTGAGTTGAATTCGGATGGTACGAGTGACGTGGAGGTTGTGCAGTATCTTTATCAAACCTTCCATTCAACTTATTCGTCTACAAGGACCAAAAGTGGCAATGGATTTTGGTGGATCAAAGGGAATTTATTCTGTCACCGATCTTCCATTATTTCGTATGGCACGAGGGACTGTTATCACATGACCATGGATGGGAGCGTGTTGAGAATGTATTATGATCGATGCACCTTCCAATCTTCGCCCGACTGTAAAGCAGGACGGGAAGCCGGTTTCGGCAGTGTGAATTAGTTTTCGCACCGATGAAGACAATTTAAGGCGCTGTGAACTTGGTTTCACAGCGCCTTTTCTTTGTTTGGAGGGCAGTTTATACCTGTGTGAAGACTGCTGCGTATTTTGGGCGTAAATGCAGGTGAATGGGAGTTGTTTAGATGGCGAAGAAAGTTTCCTTTATTGGGCTGGGTGTCATGGGATATCCGATGGCGGGGCATTTGAGCAAGGCGGGTTACGATGTGACCGTCTACAATCGCACAGCCCAAAAGGCTGACAAATGGGTTGCCGAATTTGGTGGCGCGCGTGCTGATACGCCCGCATTGGCGGCGAAGGGAGCGGCCCTCGTCTTTGCCTGTGTGGGGAATGATGCTGATTTGCGATCTGTGACAACGGGCCCCAACGGTGCATTTTCGGGCATGGAGGCAGGCGCAGTGTTCGTTGATCATACGACGGCTTCTGCTGATGTGGCGCGCGAACTTTGTGACGTGGCGCAGGCGCAAGGCTTTGCCTTCTTGGACGCACCTGTTTCGGGGGGGCAAGCTGGTGCTGAAAATGGTGCTCTGACGGTGATGATTGGGGGCGAGCTAGCCGCCTATGGTACAGCCAAAGAAGCGATTGATTGTTTTGCGCGGGCGCATCGTTTGATGGGCGCATCTGGGGCAGGTCAATTGACAAAAATGGTCAACCAAATTTGTATCGCTGGTTTGGTGCAAGGTCTGTCTGAGGGAATTAATTTTGCCGAGAAAGCAGGGCTTGATCCGGCAGCTGTGATTGATGTGATTTCCAAAGGGGCGGCCCAAAGTTGGCAGATGGAAAACCGGTATGAAGCAATGATTGAGGGGGACTTCGATTTTGGCTTTGCCGTGGATTGGATGCGCAAAGATTTGGGCATATGTTTGGATGAAGCGCGGCGCAATGGCGCTCACTTGCCGGTGACTGCTGTGGTTGATCAGTTCTACTCAGAAGTGCAAGCTATGGGTGGTAATCGTTGGGATACGTCTAGTTTGGTTGCGCGCCTGCGTAAAAGCACCTAAAGGGAGGGGCTGTGAGACTGCTTGTATAATGTGATGGAGACCTAAATGGCTTTAACAAATACTGGATCTGGTTTGCGTCGGTTTGAATCTGTTCCCCACCTGTTGGAGGAGC
>NVSO02000215.1 GCA_002401305.2 Rhodobiaceae bacterium
TTTGTTTTCCGGGGCGAACAGGCCTTCCGCGGCAAGTTTCTTCTTGCGCTCTTCGAGCAATGCCATCAACGCGCCGACGCCAGCGGGTTCCATATTATCGATGACGATTTGATAGCGGGACTGGCCGGGAAAGGTGGTCAGCTTGCCAGTGCAGATGACTTCCAAGCCTTGCTCGGGTTTGACCTTCAGCCGATTGGCCACGCCCTTCCAGATCACCCCATTCATCACAGATTTGTCGTCTTTCAAATCGAGATAAATGTGGCCAGATCCGGGACGCGACACACGGCCTAATTCACCGCGCACCCGAACATATCCAAAGTTTTCTTCCACCGTCCGCTTGAGCGCCATGGAAATTTCGGTGACCGAATATTCTGCGATATTACTTGGTGCGCCACCTGAAGAAGCCTCGGACAATGAATTACCCTTTATTTTCAAATACTTAAATCAATTTTTCCAGCTATTTGCCGGAATCACTGATCATGTTACAAGATGCCATTCTACAGGATTGGCCGGGGCAGGCGCCATAAAAGCTTTGCCTCCGCCCTATAGGGATTTGACCTCAATGAATGTTCTCGTGATTGGTTCTGGTGGCCGCGAGCATGCCCTGTCTTGGGCAATTTCAAAAAGCCCTCTTCTTACCAAGCTCTATTGCGCTCCGGGCAATGGTGGCATGGAAAAAGTGGCCGAATGCGTGACGCTCAACAGCAGCGACCATGAGGCTGTGATTGCCTTTTGCCGCACGCACGAGATCACTTTTGTTGTCGTGGGCCCCGAAGGTCCTTTGGTTGAAGGTTTGGTTGATGCGCTCGACGAAGCCGGCATTGCCAACTTTGGTCCCTCCAAGGCTGCTGCTCAGCTGGAAGGTTCTAAGGGATACGTCAAAGACCTATGCAAAGAAAATAACATTCCCACGGCTGCCTATGGCCGGTTTAGCGACGCGGCATCTGCCAAAGCTTACGTGGAGACGCAAGGCGCTCCTATCGTTGTGAAAGCGGACGGCTTGGCGGCTGGTAAAGGCGTCATCATGGCCACCACGGTTAGCGAAGCCACTCACGCCATCGACGAAATCTTTGGCGGGAAATTCGGTGCAGCTGGTGCGGAAGTTGTGATCGAAGAAACAATGATTGGTGAAGAGGCCAGCTTCTTTGTCCTCTCCGACGGCACGCACACTTTGCCGCTTGCCACAGCACAAGACCATAAGCGCGTCGGAGACGGCGATGTGGGTCCCAATACGGGCGGCATGGGGGCTTACTCCCCTGCTCCGGTCATGACGGATGCTTTATGTGCACAAGTCATGCGCGAGATTGTGGAGCCCACCGCTGCAGCGATGCGCAAACGGGGCGCGCCGTTTAAGGGTGTGTTCTACGCGGGCTTGATGATTACGGACCAGGGACCCAAGCTGATTGAATATAATGTTCGCTTTGGGGACCCGGAGTGTCAGGTGCTTATGGCGCGGCTAGAATCAGACATTCTGCCTGCCCTGATGGCCTGCCACAGTGGCACCCTCAATAAAATCGATCTGAAGTGGCACGATGACCCTGCGTTAACAGTTGTCATGGCCGCAAAGGGCTATCCGGAAGCGTATGAAAAGAATACGCTGATTGAAAATGTAGATGGTTTGGACACGCAAGAAGTACAAATCTTCCATGCCGGAACACGTCGAGAGAACGACGAAGTTCGGGCAATTGGGGGACGCGTGCTGAATATTACCGCGCGGGGCCAGACCGTAGCGCAAGCACAAACACGAGCTTATAACGCCGTCGACAGCATCCATTGGCCAGACGGGTTTTGCCGTCGGGATATTGGCTGGCGCGCGATCGAACGAGAAAATAAAACAACCAGTTAACAGGGAGATGCGTAATGAGTGGTGAAGAAGAAGTTGGCCGCCAGGAAATGTTCAGCGGCACGCAAGATGTGTTTGAAAAGCACCGCTTTGATGAGAAAAAACTAGCCGACTATATGGAAGCCCATGTAGCCGGTTACAAAGGCCCACTGGAAGTACGCGAATTTAAAGGCGGACAATCCAACCCGACCTATCAGCTCATCACGCCCGCTAAAAGATATGTGCTGCGCCGCAAGCCACCCGGCAAGCTTCTGCCTTCTGCTCACGCAGTTGATCGGGAATATCGGGTCATCTCCGCTCTACACAAAGTTGGATATCCAGCTCCTGAAACATTCTGCTTGTGCGAAGACGACAGCATCATCGGCACCATGTTCTACGTGATGGACATGGTTGACGGACGCATCCTGTGGGAGCCAACATTACCGGACCAAGAGCCTGCAGAACGTCGCGCCATTTTTGAAGCCAAGAACAAGACTTTGGCTCAGTTGCACATGCTTGATTACAAAGCGATGGGGCTGGAAACTTTTGGCAAACCGGGCAACTATTTCTCCCGCCAAATTGGCCGATGGTCAAAGAACTATGTGGCGTCGGAATCGGAATCCATTCCAGAAATGAACAAGCTGATGGAATGGTTGCCGGGCAATATTCCAAATGACGAAGCGGTTAGCATTGTGCACGGGGACTACCGGATTGATAATATGGTCTTGCACCCCACTAAGCCGGAAGTCTTGGCCGTGCTGGATTGGGAGCTCTCCACTCTTGGGCATCCGCTAGGTGACTTCACCTATCACCTGATGAGCTGGATTATGCCGTCTGGTGGTAAGTCCGCGGGCACGCAATCTATGATAGATGCTGACCTTCCAGCTTTGGGCATTCCGACATTAGAAGAATACACTGCAATGTATTGCGAGCATACGGGTCGCAAGGGAATTGAAAACATCGACTTCTATTTTGCGTACAACTTCTTCCGTCTGGGCGGCATTCTGCAAGGGATTGTTGGGCGCGTGCGCGACGGAACAGCGGCAAGTGAACATGCGGCCAGCAACGCTGAAATCGTACGCCTTTTGGCCGAAGCCGGTTGGAAATACGCTCAGAAGGCTGGAGCGGTGTAAATCTACCGGATTTGACGCTATGCAAGATCAAAGACCGCGAGGGAAATCTCCCTTGCGGTCTTTTTCTTTGCGCTCGCCCCGCCCCACTGCTATCCAATCTGTAATCGAAATTACTATATAACCTCCGGGAGACCCCCATGTCTGAAGCTGCTGACAGTAATGTCGTTGAAGTTAGTGAAGCGCACCGTATTGACGAAGGGCGTTTGGAAGATTTTTGCCGTGCCAATATCGAAGGCTTCTCGGGAAACCTAACGGTTCGCCAATTCCAGGGCGGCCAATCAAACCCAACTTACCAGATCTCAACAGACGGTCCGTCAGCTCGCAAATATGTGGTGCGCAAACAACCGCCGGGCACTTTGCTGGCCTCCGCTCACCAAGTTGACCGCGAATACCGGGTGATGAAAGCACTGGCGCAAACAGATGTGCCTGTGCCGGAAATGCTCGCCCTTTGCCAAGATAAAGAAATACTGGGCACTGACTTTTATGTCATGGCACATTTAGACGGCCGCGTGATCCGCAACCTGGCTGTAGAGGGCTACGCAGCTGATGAGCGCCGCGCAATTTACGACCAAATGAACGACGTGATGGCACGCCTTCACTCTGTCGACCACGAAGCGATCGGCCTCGGCGATTTTGGCCGGCCGGGCAACTATTTCGAGCGTCAAATTGGTCGGTGGACGAAGCAATATCGCGCCTCCCAAACCGATGACTTGGACGCAATGGAATTTCTCATCGACTACCTGCCGAAGAATATTCCGGCTGATGATAGCGTTTCCATCGCGCACGGCGACTACCGCCTTGAAAACACAATGTTCCATGCGACGGAGCCTAAATTGATTGCGGTGCTTGATTGGGAGCTTGCAACGATTGGCCACCCGCTTGCCGATGTCGGTTACAATGTGATGCTCTACCATGTGAAGCTGGATAGTCAGGGTACGTTGAGCGGACTTGATTATGATGCGCTGGGCATACCATCCGAGAACGCCTATCTCGCTGATTATTGCAAACGCACAGGGCGCGACGGCATTGACGATATGCCGTTCTATGTTGCTTTCTCCGTCTTCCGTCTCGCGTCCATTGTTCAGGGCGTTTACAAACGCGGGCTTGATGGCAATGCGAGCTCCGACAAAGCACTTGGATACCGTGAAGTGTGCGGTTATTTGGCAAATGAAGCGCGTCGGATTATCGAAGCGAACAGCTGATACGCACTCACTGGCATGAATTATAAAAGGGATGTAGCGCATTTGCGTTACATCCCTTTTTCATTCTCAGCTTGTCGCAAAGGCTAAGGCTGTGCTTATTGGCTTTGTTGCCATTTTTTTAAAGCAGTACCCATTTCACCGATCACGCGTTGTGCATGCTCATCGGATTGCATCGCTTTGAAATAGTTAGAAACTTTTGCGCTATCACCCAACAAATCATCATGACCGAGCATCGGCCCGAGCTGCAGAACGAAGAACAAAACTGGCACGATCGTGCAGTCTGCTAGTGTCATGTTATTGCCAATGGCATAGGAGCCATCACCGAGGTAGTGATCCAGCCACGACAGGCCTTTTTTCAAATCACCAACCAATGCCTCAACACGCGCGTCATCTCTGCTTTGCGGATTGACCTGACCAAACAATTGTCCGAGCGGCCCCATGACATAAAGATCGCAAATCCGGCACGCCAATTCTATCTGGGCTTGCACCAAATTATCGGAAGATGTCAACGCCGGCTCGGGGTGCTCGCGCTCCAAAAACTCACAAATAACTTGCGATTCAGGGATCACAGCATCACCAACAGTCAACGTCGGAACTTTGTGCATGGGAGTGAGACTTACGAACTCTTCTGGCGGAATGGCTCCTGGCATATCCTTAATCGCAACATCGAGACCTTTGGCATAAATGACCATTCGGCAACGTGCTGCGAAAGGCGACAATTGCGAGTCGTACATTGCATATGTCATCTCATTTTCTCCCTATTCTGATTATTGTATTTTTGACGATTATCGGTCAGTCGGTAGCGATTTGAATTTTCGCCAAGACAAAATCTTTATAAAAAAGGCGACTGGGAACATGTGGTCCCAGTCGCCTAATCATTCAAGAGACCGCTACCGTTTAGGGTCTCAAAACTCGTAAAA
>NVSO02000216.1 GCA_002401305.2 Rhodobiaceae bacterium
CCCATACCTGACGGCGCCGACGCCATTGTCATTCAAGAAGACACCACCCGCGACGGCGCCTCTGTAGAGGTGTTGGAAAGCTCTGCTGCTGGCCGACACATTCGGCGCGCCGGACTAGACTTCAACCAAGGCGATGTTTGCCTCAAAGCGGGTGAGCGCCTCACCCCCTATTCTATTGCGCTGGCGGCCGCTGCAAATGTGCCCACGCTCACTGTCTACAAGCAACCCAAAGTGGCCTTCTTTGCCACGGGGAATGAATTGGTGTTGCCCGGTGAAATTCCGGGACCCAACCAAATTGTGTCCTCCAACTCAGCGGGCATTGCTGCCTTCATTCAGGCGCACGGCGGTATCCCGATAGATTTAGGGATCGCCCGCGATACACTCGACAGCATCAAAGAAACAGCCTCCCAGGCCAAAGACGCAGACCTCCTGCTTACATTGGGCGGCGCCTCGGTTGGTGATCATGATTTAGTACAACAGGCATTGGTGGAGATTGGCCTCAAGGTTGATTTCTGGAAGATTGCCATGCGTCCGGGCAAGCCGCTTATGTTTGGCGAGATCAAGGGCCAACCCTTTCTTGGGCTACCAGGCAACCCTGTGTCAGCGCTCGTGTGCGCCATATTGTTTTTGTCGGCGGCCATGGCGCGGCTGTCGGGACTTGCCGCCAAACATCCCGCCCACATCAATGTGCTCGTTGAGGCCGATTTGCCGAAAAATGGTCCGCGGCAGGATTATATACGGGCCCGTTTGCGGCGCGATGAAACAGGCGCGCTCCTTGCCACGCCCGGCACACGCCAAGACAGTTCCATGCTCTCTTCCATGGCCGCATCGGGAGGCCTGATCATCCGTGCACCCCATGCGCCCGCCTTGTCCGCAGGCGCAACAGTTCCTCTTTTGCCCCTAAAGCTTAATGAGATTTGATTTATCCACAGAAACTGGTTGACGATTCAGAAGAACCAAACTAGAACAGATTTAGACGTTTTGGTTTTGTTCCTATTGAGTGACCCTCGAAATTACTTAACCAAAATTAAGATTCTGAAGGACTAGGTGGAAAAACGGGGTGTATTTATCCTTTATTTCCAACGGGTTGCCCTATGGGTTTCTCGAAAATCTAGATCCGATAAATTAGAGGAGCGCACGGCAATGCTTACACGCAAGCAGCACGAACTTTTGATGTTCATCAACGAACGTTTGAAGGAAACAGGAGTTGCGCCTTCCTTCGACGAAATGAAAGAAGCTCTAGACCTGCGGTCTAAATCAGGCATTCACCGGTTGATTACAGCCCTTGAAGAACGCGGGTTTATCCGTCGGCTGCCGCATCGGGCCAGAGCGCTGGAAATTTTGAAATTACCTGAATCCTCTTCGCCTACATTAGGCCACGGCGCTCCGGCAGCGACAGGCTTTTCACCAAGCGTTATTGAAGGCAGCTTGTCGAAACAATCTTCAGCTGGTTCTGGTACGTTTAATTCCGCCAATGAAAATGACGCGATGAACGTACCGGTGATGGGACGCATTGCGGCGGGTACACCGATTGAAGCGCTTCAAGAAGAAAGCCATCAGGTCAGCGTCCCCCTATCTATGATGGGCACCGGCGATCATTATGCTCTTGAGGTCAAGGGTGACTCGATGATTGACGCAGGCATTTTGGACGGCGACACCGTGATCATTCAGCGGTGTGATACCGCGAACAATGGCGAGATTGTTGTCGCCCTTGTAGAGGGCCATGAAGCGACCCTCAAACGCTTGCGCCGCAAAGGAGGCTCCATTGCCTTGGAAGCCGCTAACCCCGCCTACGAAACGCGCATCTTTGGTCCTGACCAAGTCAAAGTGCAAGGCCGCCTTGTTGGCTTGATGCGCCGCTATTGATCCCTATACGGTCTGTTACTTGGTATAGTTCCGACCAATTGACCACGGGCGGTTGCCCTGCTCGTTGCGCACATTATTTACATCCCACGTATATTTTTTGGATGTTTGGGACTTGAGTGACAAAGCGTAGGCGCCGTTGCGCGACAGGCTCCCAAGATCAATGACCAGTGTCTCTTTGCACAAGAACCGCATTTCTCGGGATGTGTAGAACCGTGCAACAATGACATCAGCTTGAGCGCAATCTTCCCGCCAACTTGTGGGGGCTTTTAGCACAACGATTGTTGGGCGATTTTTTTCCACGAATGAACAACCGCGCGGGTCACAGAGAACATGCGCACTTTGTGCTAAAGCTTTTTTGGGGCTGCGGGCGTCCCCGGTTCGTCTCAACCAATTTTCAGTCACAAAAAAGGGTGTTGAAGACGTCAGTTCAAGCGTGCCACTCTGCGCCTTCATGGCAACCACTTTCGCTTCTCTATCGATTAATATGTCAGGCTGTGCAAGCGACCAACCAAGCCCTAAGCCTAAGACAATTGGAATAACACCGAACCAACGCCATAGTTGTTTCCATAGACTGAGCCACAGGCCGCCAAACACAGTGAGGAACAGCACACCATTGGGTTGGGTCGGCAATGTCTGGAGCGCTTGGGGCAAATGCGCCACCCAATGAGCGACCCAAAGTATGGCCACCAAGCCCTGCTCCATCACCCAAAGGGGGGCAGCCTCCGCGCCGAAGGGCATCAAGATGAGGGCAAGAATTGCTGAGGGCATCACCACCATGCCCAACAACGGGAGTGCCAATAGGTTTCCCAGCAAGCCATAACTGGCAACGCGATTAAAATGATATTGCGCAAAGGGTGCCGTCGCCAATCCTGCAATTAAGCTGGTTGCCAAAAGTCCTCCCCCATAAGCCCCCACCTTACGTATCGGTTGCCAGAAAGGGTCCTGCAACTCCCTTCGGTCATTATTCCGTAGACGGATTATACTTCCATCCATCTTTTCGTAAAACGAAATCAATGCAATCACAGCGGCAAAAGACATTTGGAAGCTGGGACCTAGAACACTTTCGGGCGCGATGATCATGATGGCAATGGCTGCCAGTGCGACATTACGTAAAGACAATGCGGGTCGGTCTAACAAAATGGCGAGGAACATCAGACAGACCATGATGTAAGCCCGCTGCGTGGCAATGGCACCCCCAGAAATGAGAAGATAAAAAGTGGCCCCGGCCAGCGCGAGTACGGCGGCGGCCTTTTTAACCGGGTACCGCAAAACAAGGGCTGGAAACAGGGCGAGTAAGGCTCTCAACCCAGTGAAAAGCACGCCGGACACTAAGGCCATATGTAGCCCTGAAATCGCCAATATGTGTGCCAACCCGGCGGTCCTTAAATCTTGTGCAGTTTCGGGGTTGATCAAATCTCTGTCGCCGGTGATCAGGGCAATCGCTATGGGAGCGGTTTGGCGCGACATCGCGCGTTCAATTTTTCTAGCGATCAATGTGCGCAATTTATTGATGTCTTGGGAGCGCCAGAAATACCATCCCGGGCCGTCAGAACTTTTCGCTGTGATGGTTGGGGCGCCCATAATAAAGCCGGTCGCGCCAATTTGTTTGAACCACGCATCGCGGGCAAAATCATACGCCCCGGGTGCGATCGGTCCAGCCGGCGGCCACAGTCTGGCCAGCGCTTCTATCTCGTCGCCAATTTCGGGGATTAGTTTTTTGGACCCGAGGGTCACTCGGATGAGGGCGGGCAATTCTGCGTCCGTGAGGTGTTCAATTTGCGTGGGCCGGATGTGCAATCTTGGACGGCCAGTGCGGGTCGCCGACACATCAACAATTGAGCCTTTGAGCCGCGCAAAGCTGATTTCCTTCTCAATTTTGGGCGCAGAGCGCACGGAGGAACGCAGCTGTGCGGTGCCCATGCCCAGAATCGGTATCAGGAGAAGCAGCAAAAGCGGGATAAGAAACTTCTTTACCCCCTCCCTCTGCGTGCGATTTCTCCCCCTTATGAGGGCGCCCCCCAAAAAGAGGATCGCCGCCAGTAGCCAAAAGAAAGACGGCTCGCTTGGCAGTCCGAAGTACCCCGCTATCCCGGCTGCAAATAACACCGGTATCCAGAGTGCCCATTGATCCTGCTCTTTCGCGATTTGGCGCGCCACCCAACGCCCGAGTCTCTGGAGGACAAAAAACGAGTCACTTGGGCTTGGAAACGTAAAACTCCCCCACCTCGCCTTTTGCGCGTAATGATTTTCCGTTTTCGCCTCCCAAATCGGAACAAAACAGGACCTTTTTGGGCCTGAAGCCAAAAATGACCCTACTCGGGCTTACGCGCATGCGTCCGTTATGATAAACATCGCCTGCCCAAATCGGGTGAAACCGTACCGGCTTCGGGATCTTTTTTCGCCCAGCGTCGAGATATCCCAAGCCAGTCTTGCATGAAATATCTATTTTGCCCAGTTAGCAGATTAGGTTCGGCGAGGCCCTTAAAGAAGAGCTGAATTTATGAGCGATACTGGCCAAGTCATAACTCGATTTGCTCCGTCCCCCACAGGTTTTTTGCATATTGGGGGCGCTCGCACGGCTTTGTTTAATTGGCTGTTCGCGCGTCATCATGGGGGTAAATTTTTACTCCGCATTGAAGACACCGACCGGGAACGCTCAACCGACGAAGCTATCGAGGCTATTTTTGAGGGGATGAAGTGGCTCGGTCTTGAATGGGACGATGAGCCGGTTTTCCAGTTTGCCCAACAAGCACGCCACCGGGAAGTTGCTGAGCAAATGCTCGCCTCCGGTCATGCGTATCATTGTTATTGCTCGCCGGAC
>NVSO02000217.1 GCA_002401305.2 Rhodobiaceae bacterium
AGAAACGATCCAGTACGGCCAACACGTGGCTGGGACTTCAGCTTTGATCAGGAATTCACTGGCCTTGGTGGCTCTGTCAAATATCTGAAAACCAAAGCTGACTGGCGCATGTATCACGGCTTCACTGATGACTTCCAAGCAACGCTAAAATTGAGCGCTGGGTACATCGATGGCATCGGCCAAAATGTAGTCATCAACGATCGCTTCTTTATTGGTGGGTCTGACTTCCGTGGCTTTGAACGTGCAGGCGTTGGCGCCCGTGACTTGGAAACAGATGATGCTCTGGGTGCAGAGGCTTTTGCTATCGCTTCGGCAGAGTTGACGTTCCCCAATTTCCTTCCAGAAGCGTTGGATATTGATACAAGCCTCTTTATTGATGCAGGCTTTGTCGGCTTGAGTGACGACGAGAATATTTTTGACAGTTCAGGTGATCCATTGACCGACGTTCAAGACAAATTGGCACCACGTGTGGCAGCTGGTCTGAGTGTTTATTGGAAGTCGCCCTTCGGACCGGTGCGTTTGGACTTCTCCCATGCGCTCCTACAAGAAGATTATGATAAAACAGAAGCATTCCGGTTTAGCGCTGGTGCACGGTTCTAATCGGGTTGGAGTAAAGTTCATGACTGTATTAAATAAGAGTACGAGAAACCGCGTCAGCGCGGCCCTTCTCGGAGCAGCACTTTTTGTGACTGGGGGCCTGTTTAGTGCTCCAGCGCAAGCCGCTCAAAAACCGACCGTGATGGTTTTTGTCGATAGCGACAGACTTTTTGTGGAATCTACGGTCGGGCAAAATGTGCGGGACCAAGTAAAAGTTTATGTAGAGGGACTTCAAAAATCTCAAGTCCAGATGGTCAATGAACTCAAAGCCAAAGGCTCCGCGCTGGAGGCTGAGAAAGACCTGTTAACAGACAGCCAGCTTCAACAACGTGCCTATGAATATGAGAAACTTAAAAATACCCTGACCATGGAGCTGAAATTGCAGAGCCGCGCCATTGAAATGGGCGAGGCACGTGCATTGAGCGAAGTCCAAGCAGTGCTCAAGCCCATTTTTGCGAGCGTCATGCGGGCACACAGTGCAGACGTTATGCTCGACACGTCCATGATTGTGGTGGGCGGCGTCGATCTTGATGTCACCAGTGAAGTGATGGCAATCCTCAATCAACGTTTGAAAAAACTGATTGTGAAGCCGTTTACGCCACAAGAAATGAAACCACGAAGCGCGCAATAAGCACATCGGGCAGACCAAAAACTTTTCTGCAAAAAAGGGATCGATTGAACACGAATGGCTGATCCAAGATTTTTCAAGAACGAAGGCCCGTTTACCCTTACTGAGCTCGCACAACGCATAGATGCTGAGTTAAGTGAGGGAGCGGATGGGTCTATTCTTGTGGACGATGTGCGCCCATTAGATGAGGCGGGCGAAGGCCACTTAAGTTTTATTGATAACCCTAAATATATTGATGCATTCGCGGCGAGTGCGGCAACAGCAATCATCACTGCGCCTAAGAATGTAGAGAAGGCACCAGCCGGTACTGCCCTGTTGGTCAGTCACCAGCCCTACCGATCTTATGCCATGGCCGCGCAGGCTTTCTATCCATCCTCGGTGAAACCTCGCAGCCTTTTTGGCGCACTGCCAGGCGAGAACTTCACGTCGACGGTGCACCCAACTGCGAAAATTGACCCGACCGCCATCATTGAGCCAGGTGCTGTTATTGGGGCAGGCGCTGAAATCGGGCCCGGCACAGTGATTAGTGGCACCGCTTTTGTTGGCGAAAATTGCGCCGTGGGGACCGACAGTTACATAGGTCCCGGTGCCAGTGTGATCTATAGTTTGATTGGCGACCGTGTCCTCATTCACCCGGGTGTACGTTTAGGTCAGGACGGCTTTGGCTTTGCAATGGGTTTACCCTCGCATGAGAAAATCCCCCAATTGGGACGCGTCATCATTCAGGATGATGTGGAAATTGGGGCAAATACAGCGATTGATCGGGGTTCAAATCCTGATACCGTCATTGGTGCTGGCACCAAGATTGATAATTTGGTGCAGATCGGGCACAACGCGCATATTGGCGCTGGGTGCATCTTGGTCGCGCAGGGCGGCATCTCCGGCAGTACACGGATTGAAGACTATGTAGCTATGGGCGCACGTGCCTCAGCGATTGGTCATATAACTATCGGGTCCGGTGCCCAAATTGCAGCGCGTTCCAGTGTCATTAAAGATGTGGAGCCCGGTGCCAGAATGGGTGGATCTCCTGCAAAACCAGTTATGCAGTGGAAGCGCGAGCTGATTGCAATAGGAAAACTAGGCCGACCCAAAAAGCGCTAACAAAGGCGCAGGTTGGAGTTGGTACGATGAAATTTGAGTAAGATAAATAGGACAGAGCGATGAGTGACGCATCAAAGACAGAAGCCCCAGCCACAGAGATCTTAGACAGCGCCGATATTGCGCGCGTGATGGAGCTGCTGCCCCACAGATATCCCATGTTGCTGATTGACAAAATTCGCGACATGAAGGGGACAGAGTCCGCTGTCGGGATCAAAAATGTCACCATCAACGACAATTTTTTCCAAGGTCACTTTCCCGATCAACCGGTGATGCCGGGCGTCCTGATTGTGGAGGCCATGGCTCAGACTGCCGGTGCACTTGTGATCAATGGTCTTGGGGGCGAAGGCGGTCAAAAAATGGTTTACTTCATGACCATCGATAAGGCTCGGTTCCGCAAGCCCGTTGTGCCCGGCGATGTTTTGGAGATTCACGTGAAGAAAACCCAAAGCCGTGGCCCTGTGTGGAAGTTTCATGGTGATGCCATCGTTGACGGCACAATTGTTGCCCAAGCAGACTACAGCGCAATGATCATTGATAAAGTGGACAAAAAATGACACAGATCCATCCATCGGCAATTGTAGACCCCGCAGCTGAATTAGCTGATGATGTCAAAGTAGGCCCTTTTTGCCTCGTCGGCCCCTCTGCGAAACTCGCAGCAGGTGTAGAGCTCGTGTCGCATGTCGTGGTGGAAGGCAACACCAGCATTGGGGAGCGGACAAAGGTCTACCCCTTTGCGTCTTTGGGCCACCCGCCGCAGGATTTGAAATATCACGGCGAAGACAATCAATTGATCATCGGTAGCGACAATGTCATTCGCGAGCAAGTGACCATGAACCCGGGCACGGAGGGGGGCGGCGGCCTCACCCAAATTGGGAACAAGGGAACATTCCTCACAGCATCTCATGTGGGGCATGATTGCCACGTGGGTGATAGTGTGGTGTTTTCCAATAATGTAATGCTCGCGGGCCATTGTCAGGTTTCCGATTTTGCCATCTTAAGTGGCGGGTGCGGTGTACACCAATTTGTCCGCATCGGGCCTCACGCCTTCATCGGTGGTCTTGCCGGTGTAGAGAATGACGTCATTCCTTACGGCATGGTCGTGGGCAACCGGGCCTACCTAGCTGGCTTGAACGTGATAGGTCTTAAACGCCGTGGCTTTGGCAGGGACCAAATTCATCAGATGCGCGCAGCCTATAGAATGTTATTTGCGGCAGAAGGAACTATGGCTGAACGTGTTGCCGACGCTGCGGGCGTTTTTGGCGATAATGCAGACGCTATGGAAATCGTAGACTTCATCCGTTCAGCTGCAGAGCGTTCGATCTGCACACCACAACGATAAAGAAAATGGCACATCCACCCGTCAATACAGGAGAGGGGCCTCTAGATAAGGAGCCCTCCCACAAGGGCCCCCTAGGAATCTTTGCGGGCCAAGGACCGCTTCCGCTCACCGTGGCACGCGCTGCCCGCGACGAAGGGCGGGAGGTCTTTATCATTGCTCTCAAAGGGGAAACAGATCCTTCCGTTGCAGAGTTTCCTCATAGATGGGTTAAGTGGGGCGAGCTGGCCAAGACCCTCAATTTTTATAAAGACAACAAGGTGCATGACCTTGTGCTCGTTGGTCCTGTCGCACGGCCCAGTCTCTCAGATATTCGACCAGACTGGATGGCGATCAAGTTTTTGCCGCGTTTGATTAAACTGTTGCGCCAGGGCGATGATGGGCTGTTAAGCGGGCTCGTCAATTATATGGAAGACGAGCATGGTTTGCGTATTGTACCTGCAGAAGCGGTCAATACAAACCTCCTCGCACCGGCTGGATTGCTGACAAATAGAAAATTGTCGGAGCAAGATGAAGCCGATCTAGCCCGTGCGATTGAGGTTGTTGAAACAATGGGCCGCTTGGATATTGGTCAAGGCGCTGTTGTATGTCGCGGTATCGCTATTGCGCTCGAGGCCTCAGAAGGTACTGACAACATGCTTTTGCGGGTGGCAACATTGGATCCAGCTTTGCGAGGCTCCACAGCAGACCGGGCTGGCTTGCTTCTCAAACTTCCAAAACCCGAACAAGACCGGCGGGTTGATTTGCCTACGATTGGCGCAACAACCATCGAAAATGCAGCCGCTGCAGGCCTTGCCGGCGTTGTCGTGCAAGAAGGCGGCGCGTTGATTGTTGATTTGGAAAACACCGTACACAGAGCAAATAAACTTGGACTGTTCGTCTTAAGTCTAGCCAAGTCGGAATAGAGATATCCATGAGTACACCTTCACAAAGTCCGCCTCATATCATGTTGGTCGTCGGAGAAGCATCTGGCGATATATTGGGCAGTGCGTTGATGAAGGGGCTCAAAGATCGTTTAGGGGATGTTCGGTTTTCTGGTGTCGGCGGCCCTAAAATGGAAGCGCTTGGCCTGACCTCCATTTTTCCAATGAGCGACATTGCCGTGATGGGCCCTCGTGAAATCATTCCCCGTTTACCGCTCATATTGCGTCATATGAAAGAAACCACAGCCCATGCTGTGGCAGACAAGCCGGACGGTATTGTCATTATCGATTCACCCGATTTCACCCACAATGTTGCAAAGCGTATTCACAAACGCATGCCTGATGTGCCGATCGCAAATTACGTATCTCCCACAGTCTGGGCGTGGCGGCGTGGTCGGGCAAAAGCAATGGCAGGGTACTTGGACCGTGTATTGGCGTTGCTGCCATTCGAGCCCGATTTCTTTGCCGCTCAAGCGAATTTGAAGTGTGTTTATGTCGGCCATCCCGCCATTGAGAAGATTGCCCCCAAGTCAGAGGGGGAAGCCTTTCGCGTCCGTCATGGCCTTAACCCCGACACGCCACTAGCACTCATTCTTCCGGGCTCTCGGACAAATGAAGTCAAACGCCTCAGTCAATTGTTTGGCGAGACAGCCCAAAAGTTGGCGACAATAGTACCCGGCCTGCGCGTGGTCATTCCCACGGTGCCTCATGTGGCAAGCTATGTCCGCGAGGTCGTCGCTACGTGGCCGGGAGATCCAATTGTGGTGGCAGACGAAACGGAAAAGCGGGGGGCTTTTGCGGCTGCCAATGTGGCGCTTGCTGCCTCTGGTACAGTGGCATTGGAGCTTGGACTTGCTCAAATCCCGATGACGATTGCCTATAAGATTGATCGACTGGCTGCATGGGTGGTTGGCAGGATGATGCGGGTGCCCTCAGTGGTGCTGGTCAACCTTGTGTTGGACAGACCGTCCGTGAACGAATTTTTGCAACAATTTTCGACGTCAGACAATTTGGCGGAGGATATGGCAGGACTTCTTCTTGATCCCAAACGACGTCAAAGAGCGCTGGATGATTTGGCCGAGTTTCACGAGCTTATGGGTATTGGTGGGGAAACACCGAGTGAGCGGGCCGCGCGTGAAGTGGCCCAAATGATTGGTCGCGCGTAACCGCATTCGCGCCGCTTAAAAATATTCAACAAACAATTCCAAACAAAAAAGGCGCTCACAAGGAGCGCCTTTAATGCATTGAATATGGAAGATCTTAGCGTTCGCTGAGCTCTTTGTAATCGCGCACAGGTGACCCCGTGAAGAGCTGGCGAGGACGACCAATCCGTTGTTTTGGATCTTCGACCATTTCGTTCCACTGAGCGACCCAACCAACAGTCCGTGCCAATGCGAACAGCACTGTGAACATGGTTTTTGGGAAACCCATTGCTTTCAATGTGATGCCTGAGTAGAAGTCGATGTTTGGATATAGTTTTTTCGAAACAAAGTACTCATCAGACAACGCAATGCGCTCAAGTTCCATCGCAACGTCGAGCAATGGATCATCTTTAATGCCAAGCGTTTTCAACACAGCATGACAAGTCTCTTGCATCACTGTGGCGCGCGGGTCGTAGTTTTTGTAAACCCGGTGACCAAAGCCCATCAAACGGAAGGGATCGTTCTTGTCTTTAGCGCGTGCGATGAATTCTGGAATGCGGTCAACAGTGCCAATTTCTGCAAGCATGTCCAAAGCAGCTTCATTAGCACCGCCGTGGGAAGGACCCCAGAGGCAGGCAATACCAGCAGCGATACACGCGAAGGGATTGGCGCCTGAAGAACCAGCCAAACGGACAGTTGACGTAGAAGCATTTTGCTCGTGGTCAGCGTGAAGGATGAAGATTTTTTCCATCGCATCAGCCAAAACGGGGTTCACAGTATATTCTTCAGCCGGAACTGAGAAACACATGTTCAAGAAGTTTTCCGCATAGGTCATGTCATTGCGCGGGTAAACAGTTGGCTGACCGATTGAGAATGTATACGCCATCGCAGCGATGGTTGGTACTTTCGCAATCAAACGACGGCTAGCGATCATGCGTTGCTCAGCATCAGTGATATCTGTGCTGTCATGATAGAAAGCTGACATCGCGCCAACCATGCCGACCATAATCGCCATAGGGTGAGCATCCCGGCGGAAGCCGCGCAGGAAGTACTGCATTTGCTCATGCACCATGGTGTGATATGTGATCGCGCGCGTGAATTCTTCGTTCTCTTCTGCGTTCGGCAATTCGCCGTTCATCAGCAAATAGCAGGTCTCAAGAAAGTTGCCTTTCTCAGCAAGCTGACCAATTGGGTAACCCCGGTGCAGCAGCTGGCCTTTTTCACCGTCAATATAGGTGATGTCAGACTCACAGCTTGCAGTAGACGTAAAGCCAGGGTCATAGGTGAAGTACCCACTGTCCCCATAGAGTTTGGATACATCAATGACGCTGGGTCCAATAGACCCTCCATAAACAGGTAGATCGTAGGTTTTGCCACCAACTTCCAGCTTTGCTGTTTCGTTGGCACCTGCATCGCTTCCAAATTTAGACATCTCTTGACTCTATCCCTTCTAGTTGCGTTGGCCGCACTGTCCCGCGAAGGGGGGTGCAATCCGACCGTGATTATAGCCATCTGACGTTGGGTCGCTATGGCTTTTGCGCATAATCCCCATTTATGTCAGACGTTATTTTTTTTGATCGTTGATACGGCTCACTGCTTCGTCTTTTCCAAGAGTAGCAAGAACATCAAACAATCCCGGAGACGCCGTTGTCCCCGTCAGAGCAGCGCGTAGTGGCTGCCCAACTTGACCAAATTTCAAGCCTTCCGCTTCCATAAAGCCCCGTACGCAGGCTTCGATAGGAGCAGTGGTCCAATCATTCAGGTCAGATAACACATTACTCAGACGGCCCAACATGGCCCGAGCGTCATCTGTCAATTTCGCGGCTAATTTATCCTCAATAGCGATCGGTCGTGTTGATCGGAGGTATTCAGCGCCCTTGCCAAGATCAAGCAGGGTTTTAGCACGTTCTTTCAACGAAGGCATAGCCTGTAAAAGCTTGTTACGCAAAGCCGAATCGATACTCCAGCCCGAAACTGTCTCCAGTAGGGGAACTAAAGCCTCAACAAGAACGGCATCATCGCCTTCTTTGATGTAAGAGCCGTTTACATGCTCCAACTTAGCAAAATCAAATCGTGCTGGTGATTTGCCAATGCTGTCCAAGTTAAACCAGTCAATGGCTTGCTTGGTCGAAAAGATCTCATCATTGCCATGGCTCCAGCCAAGACGAACAAGATAATTCCGCATCGCGTCGGCCAAATAGCCCATATCTCGGTAGGCCTCGACCCCCAAAGCGCCGTGGCGTTTTGACAGTTTTGCCCCATCAGGTCCATGGATCAACGGCACATGAGCAAACTCAGGGAGCGTCCATCCCAATGCCTGATAAATCAGAACTTGGCGGGCTGCATTGGTGAGGTGATCATCACCGCGCACGATATGAGTAATGCCCATGTCGTGATCATCAACAACCACAGACAACATATAAGTCGGGGTGCCATCACTACGGACAAGAATCAAATCATCCAATTGCTCATTGGCAATGGTGACATCTCCTTGCACTATATCTTTAACTGTTGTCTTGCCGTCCTTAGGCGCCTTAAACCGAATAACCGGCGCAATGCCTTCAGGCGCCTCGCTGGCATCCCGGTCCCGCCACGTGCCATCATAATGCATTGGCCGACCGTCAGCCTTTGCCTTCTCGCGCATGGCCGTCAATTCGTCCGGCGAGCAATAACAATGATACGCATGACCGGAGGCGAGCATTTGCTCAGCAACTTCCCGGTGGCGTGCTTGTTGGGCAAACTGGAAAACCGGCTCATCGTCCCATTCAAGACCGAGCCACTTCAT
>NVSO02000218.1 GCA_002401305.2 Rhodobiaceae bacterium
GCATGAGACATATATTATTGCTCAGACAGCGGACGGTATTGTTATCGTTGATCAACATGCCGCCCACGAACGTCTTGTGTATGAGCGGATGAAAAAGGATATCGCGCAAAGCGGCATCAAGCGCCAAGGCCTGCTTATTCCTGAAGTGGTGGAATTGGACGAGGATGGCGCCGAACGTTTGGTGTCCCGCGCTCCGCAATTTGCCGAGCTTGGTTTTATCCTTGAAGCCTTTGGCGAAGGGGCTGTCATCGTGCGCGAAATACCCGCGCTGTTTAAAAAACTAGATGTGCAAGGACTGGTGCGAGACCTTGCCGATGAACTGGTCGAGTTTGGCGAAGCACTTGCGCTAAAGGAACGGTTGGAAGAAGTGTGTGGCACAATCGCCTGTCATGGGTCCGTGCGGGCGGGCCGTCGATTGACCGGGGATGAAATGAATGCATTGCTCCGGGAAATGGAAGCCACGCCTCATTCTGGTCAGTGCAACCATGGCCGCCCGACGTACGTTGAGCTGAAGCTGGCCGATATTGAACGCCTCTTTGGCCGCCGTTAAAACAGTCAAAGGTCAGCGCTCAATATCTGTGTCAGGTCAGTCCGCTGCTGCTGTTTCAGCTAGTCGTTCTTGCAACAAGGGAATCCGGTCTTGACCCCAGAAGGGTTCACCTTGATAGACAAAATAGGGCACGCCGAAAGGTTTGTCTGTCTCCAGCGTTTCATCCAATTCCGTCATCATATTGCTTTGCACCGCAGGGTCATTCGCCGCTGCGACCGTCGCCGCTGGGTCTAGGCCAATCTCGGCAGCAATTTTTTTGATGACGTCATCCTCAGAGATGTTTTCGCCGCGCACCCAGCGGGCGTCAAAAGCTGCTGCCATATACGCCAAACCTTTGCCTTGTCCTTTTGCGTAATGAGCTGGTGCATGCGCTTTGCCCCAGTCCAATTCGAATGGGTTTGGAAAGGACAGGCCTTTGCCCGCGCGTTTTGAAAGCCGCACGATATCTTTGACAAAATAGGAGGCTTTTGACTTGTTTGGCTTCACACCAACACCGGGAAATTCCATACCTTCAGGCATTTTGGCGAGTGGCACAGGATTTACATCCAACCCTTCCTCGATCACACGCAGGGTGGCCAGCCATGCATAGGGGCTGCGGAACGAATAATAATACCGGATATCTGACATAGGACTTCCTTTCGAATTCATACGACAGGATATGGTCGCCCAAAGTTCTGTTTTCAAGGCGGGCTAGGAGGCAGAATCATGGCACACTTATTTGTGAAGGTAACCGATCAGATCCACCGTCAGGGTGTTGCATATGAGGAGTGGAGAGAGCGATGGAGAAGATCAAGTTTTCCAAGGAAGAAATCAGCACCATCACACGTCGCATCCAGGACTATTTCGATGGTGAGTTGGAAACGGAAATTGGTCAAATGCAGGCGGAGTTTTTGTTGAATTTCTTTTCAGAAGAAATCGGAGCCTATCACTACAATCGAGGCCTACACGACGCGCAAGCCTTGCTGCTGAAAAAAGTGGATGACTTTACAGACAATATTTATGCGCTAGAGCAGCGGACCGAATTCGATAAGAAATAGGAGAGGGGAACCCTCCTATTCACCCGCTATGCCTGAGTAGCGTAGCATTAAAATCTTCGTATCCCCGTAGCGACGTTCACTCATAAGCTGAAAACCATCGGGCTTCTCAAAATCTATCTGTGATTTTTCTTCCACAATGCACAAAGCGCCTTGTACGAGCCAGTCGCCGTCTCGTGCGCTGATCAATGCTTTCTCACCAAGTCCCTTTGCGTAAGGCGGATCAACGAATACCAGGTTAAAGGCGGGGCCCGCACCGGCCATACGCGCACCCAATCTGGTGGCGTCACGTTTGAATATTTTGGAAAGTCCAGCCGCCCCAAGAGCCTCGCCATTGTCGCGGATCAAGCCACGCGCTTCGGTATCATCTTCAACAAAAATGGCGAAGGATGCCCCACGAGACAATGCCTCAAGACCCAACGCCCCTGTGCCCGCGAATAAATCAAGCACACGCGCGCCTTCAAGCGAGAAGCCGGGCACTGTGCTATGGGCCAGAACGTTAAAAAGAGATTCGCGTATCCGGTCAGATGTCGGGCGAATGTTTCCATTGGTTGGGGCTTTTAAACGTCGCCCGCTATTCGAACCGCCTACAATACGCATTCTTACTTCCTACTGCCTTTTTTGCCACTAGACCGCGTGTCAGAGTTACGCGTGTTTTTACGGTCTGAGGAGCCGCCCTTTTTGCCCGATTTGGAGCGCCCTTTAGAGCCGGCAAACTTTTTCCTGTTGTCATCTTCCTTCGGTCGGATCTTGTGGATGTGACCCACTTGTTCCACCAAAGTTTTGTACGGAATCTCCAGGGTTGTACCTTCAGGGATATCACCCAATTGGAAGGGCCCATAAGACAGACGGATCAACCGGTTCACTTCCAGCCCCAGTGCGCCAAGTACCCGTTTGATTTCCCGGTTCTTGCCTTCGGTGAGCTTCATGGTGATCCAGACGTTGTCACCCTGTTGTCGGTCCAACGTGGCTTCGATCGAGGCATATTCGATGCCGTCAACCTCAATACCGTCCTGCAATGCATCAAGATCTTGTTGAGTGACACGACCATATGCACGAATACGGTACCTGCGTGTCCATCCTGTTTGGGGCAACTCAAGGGTCCGGGCCAGTTCACCATCGTTGGTGAACAGCAACAGGCCTTCGGTGTTGTAATCAAGCCGACCAATGGAAATAACGCGCGGCATGCTTTCAGGCAGCCGGTCAAAAACAGTGATGCGGCCCTCAGGATCTTTGTTCGTTGTCACACAGCCGCGCGGCTTGTGGAGACGCCACAGGCGAGTGGGCTCATGGGGCGGAATAACCTTTCCGTCCACGACAATTTCTTCATGCCCCGTCACTTTGAACGCAGGCGTCGTCAGGACCCGGTGATTAACCGTGACCCGCCCGTCTTCAATCAGCTTTTCGGCATCCCTCCGGGAGCAAACGCCCGCCCGAGAAAGATATTTTGCGATTCGCTGACGTTCAACGCCGTCTCCGTTTTCATCCTGATTAGAGGACGTGTCGGAGGCGTTTTCGGTAGCTTTTGACTTGGATGTGTCTACTTTACTCATGCCTTCTTCTAGCAGGAAGGAACCGGGCAGGCGAGCAGAACAGGTGAATTTGGGCCAATGAACGAAAAAAACATTGCATCGCACAATAGCTCAACGTTGACAGGGGCTATTTCCGTCTCACGAACCCCAATGGAGGAAGCTCTTCAGGAGGCACGCGACGCGGGAAAGCGCGGGGAAGTGCCTGTTGGAGCCGTTCTTTTAGGGCCCACAGGGGAATTGCTGGCTCGAAGTGGCAACCGAATTGTGGAGCTTAAAGACCCAACCGCCCACGCTGAGGTGCTGGTATTGAGGGAAGCTGCGCAAAAATTGGGGTCAGAACGCCTGCTGGAGTGCGATTTATACGTTACGTTGGAACCCTGCACGATGTGCGCAGGCGCCATATCTTTTGCTCGTATCCGCCGTCTCTATTTTGGAGCCGACGACCCAAAGGGCGGAGGCGTCGATCATGGGGTTCGCTTTTTTGACCAACCCACCTGCCACCATCGACCAGATGTGTACGGCGGAATTGGGGCGGCAGACGCATCCAAATTGCTCAAAGACTTCTTCGCAGTGCGGCGCGGCGCCCAAGGATCATAATTTCTCAGAAACTTTGTGTAATTTCCCGTGATTTAATCTCCATCTCCGGCTAAAGTCCCTTCATTCGAAATTGAAATAGGGTGGTTTGCGCAGTGTTTAGCGGAGAGCACCTACCAAATTAGGAGAACGAAATGGACTTTTCGCATTCCGATAAAGTCAAGGAACTCTTGGCGCGTGTCACCACGTTCATGGATGAGCATGTTTATCCAAATGAGAAAACCTATGCCGACCAAATGATAGCCTTTGGTGCTAATCGTTGGCAGGTACCTCAGATTATTGAAGACCTTAAAGTTAAAGCCCGTGAAGCTGGCCTGTGGAACTTGTTCCTGCCAGAATCTGATCGCGGCGCTGGTCTCACCAATCTTGAATATTCAGCCTTGTGTGAAGTAATGGGCCGTTCAGGTTTTGCGTCTGAAGTGTTCAACTGTGCAGCACCTGATACGGGCAACATGGAAGTGCTTGAGCGTTACGGTAACGAACGCCACAAGCGCGAATATCTTGAGCCTTTGTTAGACGGTAAAATCCGTTCAGCATTTTTGATGACTGAGCCAGATGTTGCCTCTTCAGATGCGACAAACATTGAAACCAGCATTGTGCGTGAGGGCAATGAGTACGTCATCAATGGCCGCAAGTGGTGGTCTTCAGGCGTTGGTGATCCACGGTGTAAAATTGCAATCGTGATGGGTAAAACCGATCCAGAAGCAGAAACTTACCGTCAGCAATCACAAATCCTAATGCCTATGGATACACCTGGCATTGAGATCATTCGTATGCTGCCCGTATTTGGTTTCGATGATGCGCCGCATGGTCACGCTGAAGTTCAGATGACAAATGTACGCGTTCCTGTCGAGAACTTGCTTCTCGGTGAAGGTCGTGGCTTTGAAATTGCGCAAGGACGGCTTGGCCCTGGCAGAATTCATCACTGCATGCGGACCATCGGTACAGCAGAACGTGCCTTGGAAATGATGTGCAAACGTCTTTTGACCCGCACAGCATTTGGTAAAAAAATTGCAGACCATTCCGTTTGGGAGCAACGTGTGGCTGAAGCGCGGATCGACATCGAGATGGCTCGTTTGTTGACCCTCAAAGCAGCTTACATGATGGATACAGTGGGCAATAAAGTGGCTCGTGCAGAAATCGCTATGATCAAAGTGGCCGCACCGCGGATTGCTTTGAAAATTATCGACGATGCAATCCAAGCTTTCGGTGGCGCTGGTGTGACAACAGACTTCGGTTTGGCCAAAATGTATGCAGGTATTCGTACTTTGCGTATCGCTGATGGTCCAGATGAAGTGCATAACCGCACAATCGCTCGGCTTGAGTTCAGAAAATACCTTTAATCGTCTAGGCGAGAAGTGTGTTTTACGAGTTTTGAGACCCTAAACGGTAGCGGTCTCTTGAATGATTAGGCGACTGGGACCACATGTTCCCAGTCGCCTTTTTTATAAAGATTTTGTCTTGGCGAAAATTCAAATCGCTACCGACTGAC
>NVSO02000219.1 GCA_002401305.2 Rhodobiaceae bacterium
AATCTCTGTAAGCCCGTCATCGAACAAACTGACATCGCCGCGAAATTTATTGATGAGAAATCCTTTGATCAAGGACCGGTCGATGTCGGACAAAACTTCATGCGTTCCTACAAGGGACGCAATAACGCCCCCCCGGTCAATATCACCGATCAAAACAACCGGCGTATTTGTGGCCGTTGCAAAGCCCATGTTGGCGATGTCGCCCGCGCGCAAATTGGTTTCTGCCGGACTGCCCGCGCCTTCGACAAGGACGAGGTCGCCTTGTGCATGTAGAATGTCAAAGCTGGATAAGACGCCCGCCAGCAGGTGTTTCTTGCGCCGTTGGTAGTCGGCGGCTTGGGCTGTGCCAATCACTTTGCCGTGCAATACCACCTGCGCGCCCACATCACTTTGGGGCTTGAGCAGAACTGGGTTCATATGGACGGATGGTTCCACACCCGCTGCAATGGCTTGGAGCCACTGTGCGCGACCAATCTCGCCCCCGTCAGGCGTGACAGCTGCATTGTTGGACATGTTCTGAGGTTTGAACGGGAGTACGCTCAGGCCACGGCGCACAAAGGCACGCGCGAGCCCGGCAACTAAAACAGATTTGCCAACGTCCGACCCGGTCCCTTGAAACATCAATGCAGCCATAACATCACCCGATTAAATGATGAGAGACGATCAAGCCGCTCTGTGCGTCGCGGGCAACGTCCACATGATAGACGGACTTGAGGTTGGCATCACTGAGCACGTCTTGAGGTTTGCCATCCGCAACAAGCCTGCCTTGACTGAGCAAATACAGGCGGTCGCAATAACGCATCGCAAGGTTGAGATCGTGTAGGATGACGCAAACAGATGTGCCTTGTTTGGCAGCAGACTTGAGAGCTTCCATCGCGGTCAATTGATAATAGGGGTCTAGGGCAGCAGTGGGTTCATCAACCAACAAAGTGTCAGCCCCGACCGCCAAGGCACGGGCAAGTAGAATGCGCGCGCGCTCCCCGCCAGATAGTTGGCGCACAGGTCGATCAGCAAACTCTGTTGCTTGAGCAAGCTCCATGGCCGCATCGATTGCCGCATCGTCTTCAGCGCTCAATTTGCTCCAGCTAGATTGATGCGGCACACGCCCCAGCGCAACAAGACGGCGACCTGTGAGCGGCCACGCGATGTCTTGCCCCTGTGGAAGGTAGGCAATTTTACCCGCATGGAAATGAGCTGGGTCTCCGGTGATCTCTTTGTCATTGAGGAAAATCTCGCCGTTTTCACACGGTATCAGACGAAGGAGAGCCCGCATCAACGTGGTTTTGCCAGCGCCATTGGGGCCGATCAATCCCACCAACTCGCCAGATCCAAGTTTCATAGACAAATCACGCACAGCGCAGTGGTCGCCTAAAGAAACAGTAAGATTGCGTGTTTCAATCATCGCATTGACCTCCGTGTGTAGATGATAAGCCATAAGAAGAACGGCGCACCCAGAAGGGCAGTGACCACACCCAGCTTGAGTTCAATCGCTCCAGGCGCCACGCGCACCGCGATATCGGCCACCACCAATATCAAGGCACCTAAAAGTCCGCTCGGCAAAAGCAGGCGTCCCGGATCATGCTGCGTGAGCGGGCGCACAAGGTGAGGCGCGATCAGGCCAATAAAACTAACCGTGCCACATATGGCAACACTGGCCCCTACGCTCAACGCTGAGCCAAAGATGACTTGCAGCCGCAGGCGGCCCAAATTCACCCCCAAGGAAGCAGCCGTGTCTTCGCCCAACGTGAGTGCGGGCAGGTTACGTGCAGAGCCAAACAACAAGAGGAGGCCCGCCGCCATGAAGGGGCCGGACAATGCAAGGTCGGCGTAAGATCGATTGGAAAGCGATCCCAATAACCACATCACAATGTCACTGAGGGAATAGGGGTTCGGTGCAAGGTTCATGGCAAGCGAGGTGAGAGAAACCGCTAAGCTGGAAATTGCGACCCCCGCCAAAATCAAAGTCAAAATGCTGGCATCTCGACCGGCAAGCCAAACCAAAATAAACATGGAACCGATGGCAAAAAGGATGGCCAAGGCAGGGACAGAAAAAGCGTAGACCGAGCTTAACCCAAAGTAGATGGCAATGACGGCGCCCAACCCGGCACTCGACGAAATGCCGATAACGCCGGGATCTGCAAGTGGGTTACGGAGTAGGCCCTGTAGGGCGGCCCCCGCAGTGCCCAAACAACCACCAACCAAGGCCCCCAGCACGATGCGCGGCACGCGGATGTCTTGAATAATAAAGACATATTGCTCTTCCCCAATGCCCAGCAGGCCTTGGGTCGCATCAACTATGCCCACAGGCGCATAGCCCAAAAACAAACCGACAAACATCACCATCCCTAAACAGAGGGCGAGTGCCAGATTGAGGCTGTACGGATGTGTTCGAAAATAGGTAACGAGAGCCATGAATTTTGCCTTCAACGATTAAAAGTCTATGCCGCGCCGCGCTTTAAAGCCCGCTTCAAAAGGATGTTTTGTCGCTTCCATTTGCGTCACCAAATCTGCTTGATCCATCAACTCTTGTTTGGCATCACGCCCAGTGATTAAAACGGAGGTCCGTTTGTCGCGCGCAGCCAAACCGTCCAACACTTCTGCAATGTCGAGATAGTCATAGCGCAAAACGATGTTCAGCTCATCAAGGACAACAAGGTCATAGTCTCCCGATGCCATGAGCTCGAGTGAGACAGCCCATGCAGACCGCGCCGCTTCAATGTCCTGAGATTTATCCTGCGTATCCCACGTGAACCCTTTGCCCATTGTATGCCATGTCACAAGACCTGGGTTGTTCTCAAAGAACATACGTTCGCCGGTTTTCCAATTGCCTTTGACATATTGCACGACAGCTACTTTATGGCCCCAGCCCAGTGCCCGGATCACAGTGCCCAACGCGGAGGTGGACTTGCCTTTGCCGTCACCCGTATTGACCAAGATGAAACCTCTATCGGCTTCTTTCTTTTCCGAGATTTTTTTGCGCTGGGCCGTCTGAACGTCTTTCATGCGCGCTGTATGCGCTTCATTATTGGACTGCGTTTCATTCGTCATCAGATGTCTCCAAAAGTTGAAAGAGCCTGTTTCACTCGAGCAAGGCTAGCAATATCAGCAGGAAGGCCAAAGCGAAGCCAAGTAGGATGGGTGTCAAACTGGCGGACATAAAGCCCAGCTTGAGCAAGGTGTGTAAAGAGGGCGGGTGCTTGAACATGACGGGCAAGGCAATAGAGATCAGTTCCGCCAACGATTTCCAACCCCGCGTGACGTAAAATACTTGTCAGCTCTTCGGCGCGAGAGTTAAGGCGGCCTCGCATCTCGTTGATCCAGTCGGTATCTTGATAGGCTTGGGCGCCAATGCGCAACGCCTGTGTGCTCACCGCCCAAGGGCCTATCGCTTGCTCCACTTTCGTGCGCAAAGGGGCAGGGGACAAGAGGGCGCCAAGCCGCAGACCCGCCAGACCAAAGAATTTTCCGAAACTACGCGGAATAATGAGGCCGTCAGCGCCTGCATGGGAGGCATAGCTTTCGCTCGGACAGAGGTCGCCAAATGCTTCGTCCACAATCAACCATCCGCCACGTGCCGCTTGGCGCTGGCGTAAACTGTCAAACGCAGCTCCCTCAAAGACCGTGCCGTCAGGATTATTAGGGTGCACGACAATGATAATGTCAGCAGATGCAGCTTGAGCTTCGGACAAGGAAAGCACATCGACATCATGGCCCGCACCGCGCCAACTGTGCGCATGTTCTTCGTAAGTGGGCCCCGCAATGACAACGCGAGACTGCGGTAACAAATGTGGAAGAAGCGAGATGCCAATTTGAGACCCCGGCATGAGCGTGATCGCCTCCCAAGCACACCCTAGATAATGTGCCATGCTTTCACGGCAGGCATGTACATCTGCGTTCCTGGGCAAACCATTCAAGTCGGGCGGATTATCGCCGTGGGGATAGGACCACGGATTGATGCCCGTGCTGAGATCCACCCAAGGGGTGGGTGCCGCTGGGTAAGTACGGGCAATGGCACCAAGGTCGCCTCCGTGGGCGATGAGATTAACTTTGGCCAAGCAGCACCATCCCCAACCACGCGGTTGGTAAGAGACCAAAAATGCTTGCGCAGAAAATGGTCGCTCGCACATAAATACGCAGACCGCGTCGAATATCTGATGCGTCTAGGTCTTCTCGTCCATCCCCGAGCCATGCACCATCAACGTGGAGATCGCCATAACGTCGAGGCCCACCCAACCGAACGTCAAGCGCACCCGCCATTGCCGCCTCGGGCCAACCCGCGTTCCAAGAGATATGTTTGGCACCATCCCGGTTCATGATTTTATAAGCATTCAGTTTCTTTATGACTGTAATTGCGACCAAATATATGATTCTTCCGCTATACCGCGCCGGGAGGAAGTTCAAGATGTCATCTAACCGCGCTGCACATTTGCCGAAGTACTCATAGCGTTCGGATCGATGGCCGATCATGCTATCGGCGGTATTGACGGCCTTATAAAGAGCAAGTCCCGGGAGGCCAAAAAGCAAACCCCAAAAGAGGGGTGCAACAACGCCATCAGAAAAATTCTCAGCCAAGCTTTCAAGAGCTGCGCGGGCAACACCGGCTTCATCCAAATTATTTGGATCACGCCCGACCAAGAGGGCGACAGCCTTACGGCCTCCTTCAAGTCCCTGTTCTTCTAATGCTTGGGCGACATTGGCCACATGCTCATAAAGGCTGCGGCCA
>NVSO02000022.1 GCA_002401305.2 Rhodobiaceae bacterium
AATATGCTGTGATGTTCTCTCTGAACGAGGTTCAGAGCGGGCAATTATGTGAAATTTAGGAAATGGCACTTCGGTGCTGTCGGTTAATTAGGAGATACACATGGGTTTGAGCTTGCTGGCAAAACAATCGTTTAGAGCGGGTGCTCTGTCTATGGCGCTGTGCGTCGGAGTGGTTGGCAGTGTGTCGGGGATGAGTGCCCCTGCCTATGCGAAAGCGGCCCCGGCTAGTTTTGCTGATTTGGCAGAGCGCTTGTCTCCTGCTGTGGTGAATATTTCAACTTCTCAAATGACGGAAACGCGGCGTCGTGGCCCGGTTCCTGGCTTGCCAGAGGGCAGCCCCTTTGGTGAGTTTTTTGATGAATTTTTGGACCGGGATGGTCCGTCAAGCAAGGGCAAGTCTGTTCCGCGCAAAGTGCAGTCTTTAGGCTCTGGGTTTGTGATCGATGCAAAGGGCATCATCATCACCAATAATCATGTGATCGCGAAAGCTGACGAGATCACGGTCAACTTCCCTGATGGCACTAAGTTGCCCGCCGAAGTTATTGGTAGCGACCCTAAGACCGATATTGCAGTGCTAAGAGTAAAGCCTAAGACTGCTTTGGTTGCGGTGAAGTTTGGCAAAAGCGAAAAGTCACGCGTGGGTGATTGGGTGATCGCGATTGGGAACCCCTTTGGTTTGGGGGGCACGGTGACGGCCGGGATTATTTCCGCCATCAACCGTGACATCAATGCGGGACCGTATGACGACTTTATTCAAACGGATGCGTCGATCAATCGGGGTAATTCTGGTGGGCCGTTGTTTAATATGGACGGCGATGTCATCGGCGTGAATACCGCCATTATCTCCCCTTCGGGCGGCTCTATTGGCATTGGGTTTTCAGTACCCTCAGCAATCGCCGTGTCGGTTATTGAGCAATTGCAGAAGTTTGGTGAAACACGTCGCGGTTGGTTGGGTGTTAAAATCCAAGAAGTGACCGACGAGATTGCCGAAGGGCTTGGTATGGACGAAGCCAAGGGCGCTTTGGTGGCCGGTGTCACTGAAGGCGGGCCCGCAGCTGATGCGAAGCTTGAGAGCGGCGATGTGATTGTTGAATTTGACGGACGCGATGTGCCGGAGATGCGTGATTTGCCGCGTATGGTTGCGGAGACAGAGATTGGCAGCGATGTAAATGTTGTGGTGATCCGTGACGGGAAGCGCAAAAAATTATCTGTGACGCTTGGCCGTTTGGAAGAAGCAGAAGAAAAAAAACTCGCCGACGCCAAGGATAAAGAAGACAACAAGGACGGCCCGATTACGTTGGGCATGTCTTTGTCGAAAATCGATGATGAGGCGCGCCGTCGTCACAATATTGGCAAAGAGACCGAAGGTGTGCTGGTTGTCGCTGTTGATCCGGCAAGCTTTGCTGCGACGCAAGGGTTGCGTCCCGGCGACGTGCTTGTTGAGGTGGCAAAAGAAGCCGTCTCAACGCCTAAGGACGTGAAGAAAATTGTGGCCGAACAGAAAGAGAAAGGACGCAAGTCCGTGCTTCTTTTGGTGTCGAGCAACGGAGATATGCGGTTTGTCGCGGTACGGATTGAAGAGAAAAAATAATTCTCTCTTCAATCTCTAACTATTTGATGGAAATCCGGTGGGCTTAGGCTTGCCGGATTTCTTTTTGTCTGTAGCCCTGAATGTAGAGCAGGGCGGTGAGGTCGCCGTGGTCGATTTGGGCAGGGGCGGCAGCCGCAACGACAGGTTTTGCGTGCAAGGCAACGCCGAGACCTGCTTCGCCGATCATGCCGAGATCATTTGCCCCGTCGCCAACCGCCATGGTTTGGGAGGTTGGGAAGCCATATTGTTTTGAGAGACTGTGAAGTGCATCGACTTTGGCTTGGCGCCCTAGAATGGGTTCGCCGACTTTGCCGGTCAGAACGCCGTTTTCGATGAGGAGCGTGTTGGCTTGGTTGGTGTCAAAACCCACAGCTTGGGCAATACGCTGAGTGAAATAAGTGAAGCCACCGGAGACCAAAGCCGTTTTGCCGCCGTTGGCGTGCATGGTGGCGCAGAGCGCGCGGCCGCCCGGCGTTTGGGTGATCTTGTTGTTATAGACTTCTTCCAAAGCGCTTTCGGCAAGGCCTTTGAGTAGGCCCACACGCTCGCGCAAAGCTGGGTCAAATGCCAACTCACCGCGCATGGCACGTTCCGTAATGTCTGAGATTTTCGGTTTGATACCTAAGGCGTCGGCCAGCTCATCGATGCATTCTTGTTCGATGATGGTGGAGTCCATATCAGCCACGAGGAGGTTTTTGCGGCGATCTGCAATTGGTTGCGCCACGACATCCAGCGTTAAGCCGTTTAGGCTTGTGCGCGCTTGTTTGATCGCTTCTTCTGGAGAGAGGTGATCAAAGGGCAAGTCGCAGGCGTGGTCTGGGCAAAGCCAATCTGCCGGCCCTGTCTGTCCTAAAGTATCGGCGACAGATTGCACTGTCTGTGCGGAGAGTGGGGTTGACGGGTTGCCAATAAGCGTTAGGACGTATTTCATCAGAGCTCCATCGGAAGACAGGTGACAGATTTGGCCGAAAATTCAGCAGCGCAGGCTCACGAGCCATTTCGCGCCATCCTTATTGCAGGGCCGACGGCCAGCGGCAAGTCTGCTTTAGCGCTTCGATTGGCTCAGGCTTATGGCGGCGAGGTGATCAATGCTGATTCCATGCAGGTTTATAGCGGTTTGCGGGTGATTACGGCCTGTCCTAGCGGGGAGGAAGAAGCCCAAGCGCCGCACCATCTTTACCGGGTATTAGACCCAACAACTGTGTGTTCGGCTGCGATGTGGGCAGAAATGGCGCTGGCTAAGATCGAAGAAGTGGCGGCCCGAGGACGGGTGCCGATTCTTGTGGGGGGCACGGGACTGTATTTTAGGGCGCTGACCGAAGGCCTGTCAGTTATGCCGCCGATCCCGGACGATATCCGCCAACGTGTGCGCCAAGAGGTGGCGGAACAGGGGACGCTTGCCTCTCATCAGAGATTGGCCTTAGTAGACCCGGTGGTTGCCGAGCGCTTAAAACCGGCGGATACGCAGCGTATTGCCCGTGCTTTGGAGGTTTTTGAGGCGACAGGCACGCCCCTGTCGGTGTTTCAGGCTCAAAAACCTGTGCCGCTTTTGACGGGGCCAATGGCGCGCCTTGTGCTGACCCCAGAGCGGGAATGGCTGCGCGACCGGATTGATTTGCGGTTTGACCTGATGATGGGGGAGGGCGCGTTGGCGGAAGTGGAAGCCTTAGCACTTCGCCAGCTTGATCCTAGCCTTCCGGCGATGAAAGCGCTTGGCGTGCCGTCGCTTTTGGCGCATGTGGCAGGCGATTTGACTCTCGAGCAAGCGATCGAGGCGTCTAAAACGCAAAGCAAACAGTTTGCAAAACGGCAATCAACTTGGTTCCGCAATCAAATGATTGCGTGGAAATCGGTTTCTGCGCAACATTTGGAAAGTAATATTCCTGAAATCTTTGCATTTGTTGACAGTTTTGGGTTGACCCGTCCGGCATGAAGCGCTAGGTTGCGCCACTTTCTGCGGTATGTGCTCCCAATATTCTGCTTTTCGGCGATTCTTCTTTTTTGGATCGGCGATTTTGGCTGGGGCATGTGGATCGCGATGATTTTGTACTTCCCCTAAAGCTTTGGCTGATGGGCACTAAATAAGGACATGGAACCATGTCAGGGCGTGAAATGACCGGCGCAGCGATTGTACTCAAGGCACTGAAAGATCAGGGCGTTGATACGATTTTTGGATATCCCGGCGGGGCTGTGCTGCCGATCTACGACGAAATCTTCAAGCAAGAAGGTATTCGCCACATTCTCGTGCGTCATGAGCAAGGAGCGGTTCATGCCGCTGAAGGCTATGCGCGTTCAACTGGTAAGCCTGGCGTTGTGCTTGTAACTTCGGGCCCAGGCGCCACGAATGCTGTAACCGGCCTGCTTGATGCGCTGATGGATTCCATTCCTCTTGTTTGTTTGACGGGCCAAGTGCCTACCAGCTTGATCGGGAATGATGCCTTTCAGGAAGCTGACACGGTTGGGATTACGCGCCCGTGCACAAAGCACAATTGGCTTGTTCAATCAGCTGATAATTTGGCACGCACCATTCATGAGGCGTTTTACGTTGCCACGAATGGCCGTCCTGGACCTGTTGTTGTCGATATTCCAAAAGATGTTCAGTTTGCGACGGGGACTTATGTTGGTCCCGGGCAAGCCGGTCATAAAACGTATAAGCCGCAAGTAAAAGCCCCAACGGACGTGATTGCAGAAGCGGTTGCGATGATGGGTGCTGCCAAAAAGCCAATTTTTTATACTGGCGGCGGTGTGATCAATGCAGGGCCAAAAGCCAGCCAGTTGCTGCGCCAATTTGTTGAGATGACAAATTACCCTGTGACCTCGACCTTGATGGGACTGGGGGCTTATCCAGCCAGTGGCGACAATTGGTTGGGCATGTTGGGCATGCACGGCACATATGAAGCCAATAATACAATGCATGATGCGGACCTGATCATTTGTGTTGGCGCGCGGTTTGATGACCGGGTGACTGGCCGGGTTGACGCTTTTGCGCCCGACGCCAAGAAAATCCACATCGATATTGATGCCTCGTCGATCAACAAAAACATCTTCGTTGATCTGCCTGTTATTGGTGACTGTGCGCATGTCTTAGAAGATATGATCCGGGTGTGGCGGTCTAAGTCTGTTCAAACAGACAAACCAGCCTTGGAAACTTGGTGGCGCCAAATTAATACATGGCGCGCGCGCAAGTGCTTGGATTACAAAAAGAGTGAGAAAACGATCAAGCCGCAATATGCGATTGAGCGCCTCTACGAATTAACCAAGGACCGCGACACCTACATCACAACGGAAGTGGGGCAGCACCAAATGTGGGCTGCCCAGCATTTTCATTTTGAAGAGCCTAATCACTGGATGACATCTGGTGGTCTGGGAACGATGGGTTACGGCTTGCCTGCTGCGGTGGGCGTGCAATTGGCACATCCAGATGCATTGGTTATCGATATTGCGGGTGAAGCCTCTATTCAGATGATGACGCAGGAAATGTCGACCGCCATTCAATTCCGGTTGCCGGTCAATGTTTTCATTTTGAACAATGAATATATGGGCATGGTGCGTCAGTGGCAGGACCTTCTGCATGGGGGCCGTTATTCGCAGTCCTACTCAGAAGCTTTGCCTGATTTTGTTAAATTGGCTGAGGCTTACGGCGCTAAAGGCATTCGGGTGAGTGACCCGGCTGATCTGGATGAGGCCATTCTTGAGATGATTAATTCACCGGTTCCCGTCATTTTTGACTGCTTGGTGGACAAAAAAGAGAACTGCTACCCGATGATCCCCTCAGGGGCTGCCCACAATGAAATGATCTTGGGCGATGATCAGGACGGTGCGGAAATCACTGAAGAAGGCAAAATGCTCGTTTAGTAGGTGAGCTGGTTGGGGAGCCTTTGGGGCTTTAAGCGACTGGTAAGCGACGGATTGTTGGGGTATAAGCCCCCAAATGGCGTCGTACTGAGGCCCCTTTGGCTGATGTGGCACTGAGTGAGACGGCAAGCAGGATTGTTTATGGAAGAGATACTTGAAGAGCGCCATACGTTGGCAGTGCTTGTGGACAACGAAGCCGGGGTTCTGGCGCGTGTCATCGGGCTGTTTTCTGGGCGCGGTTACAATATTGAGAGCCTAACGGTGGCTGCGGTGGACCAAGCTGCGCATATGTCGCGCATCACGGTCGTGACCAATGGTACGCCTATGGTTATTCAGCAGATCAGAGCTCAGTTGGAGCGGTTGGTGCCAGTGCATAAGGTTGTGGACCTGACGCTGCAAGCGCCGTCTGTTGAACGGGAAATGGCCCTGATTAAAGTGGCTTGTTCTGGCGAAAAGCGTGTTGAAGCGTTGCGTCTGTCAGATGCCTTCCGGGCTCGGGTGATTGATACCACCCATACGTCATTTGTGTTCGAGGTTACGGGTGCGCCCAGTAAACTTAACGCATTTATTAGTTTGATGAGGCCATTAGGTCTTGTCGATGTCTCGCGCACTGGAGTTGTAGCCATTGCGCGTGGACCAGAAGCTATGTAATCCGCCGTTACGGCAAATTGAAAATGCCCGTAGCGGCAGAAACGATCAAAAGGATAAAGTCATGCGCGTTTTTTATGACCGCGATGCAGATGTAAATCTCATCAAAGGCAAAAAAGTTGTCATCATCGGTTATGGTAGCCAAGGGCACGCTCACGCGTTGAACTTGCGCGACAGTGGCGCTGGTGAAGTTGCCGTAGCACTGCGTGCCGGCTCTGCCACTGCTAAAAAAGCTGAAGCTGAAGGCATCAAAGTGATGACCGTTGCTGATGCTGCTAAATGGGCTGACGTCATGATGATGCTCACCCCTGATGAGTTGCAAGCTGACATCTACACAAACGACCTTGTTGACAACATGAAGCCGGGCTCAGCATTGCTGTTCGCTCACGGCCTCAATGTTCACTTCAACTTGATCGAGCCACGGGCTGACATCGACGTATTGATGGTTGCGCCTAAAGGCCCTGGTCACACAGTTCGCGGTGAATATTTGCGCGGCGCGGGTGTGCCGTGCTTGATCGCGATCCACCAAGATGCAGCTGGCAAATCGATTTTGTTGATAGCAACAATGATTGGAACGCCGGCAGCTTTTGCATGATTGATAGATTCAATCGTTTGCGGCATCACGCCATCATCAGCAGCAACCACCAGAATTGCGATATCAGTCGCCTGGGCGCCA
>NVSO02000220.1 GCA_002401305.2 Rhodobiaceae bacterium
GGCTAGACCGTTTTTGACGATTGGCTTTGAGAAGGCTCATTTTACTCACACTTATCGAAGAAGCTTTTGATGACATCTACATTTCCTAGTGGAGGGTAACGACTTTGGGGAAGTGCGGATGCATAATGTATACCTGATTTAACAGCCCTACCATCGGTAAAATATAAATTTTCTAAATTTCCGATAGAGTACGACGCATGAAGTCTTTAGGTAGTGTGTATGCGTCAGTTTCGCCCTACAGGGCTTGGCAACACGTGAAGATGAGGCGATAAGAGGGGGACCTTTTGATTTACCTTCGATAGATGGCCGCTTGAATGGCGTGGGAAGACAGAGTGATGATTGAAACGTTAGATGCCATTCGAGGCGCCCGAGTTTTGTGTGTAGGCGATCTCATGCTGGACTCCTTCATCTATGGCAAAGTGGAGCGGGTGTCCCCTGAGAGCCCTGTGCCGGTTATGCTAGGGGACAAAGAAAGTCGTATGCTCGGCGGTGTCGGTAATGTTGTCCGGAATGTCAGTTCGCTGGGTGGCCATGCCGTGCTGATTTCTGTTGTTGGCGATGACGACGGGGCAACTCAAGTTCAGGACTTGGTGGATCAAACACCCAATGTCACAGCTTGCTTGTTTAGAGATCCCTCTCGTCCCACAACTGTGAAGACGAGGTATGTTGCGGGTGGACAACAATTGCTGCGGGTCGATTATGAAGATGTCCGACCCGTGTCTACAGAGCTTGAAGATCAGTTGATCCAAGCGGTGCGTGACAGATTACCTGATGTCGGCGCCTTGATTTTTTCTGATTACGCCAAAGGTGTGTTGATCCAGCGAGTGATTAAAGAGTGCATTCAACTTGCGCGGGCGCAAGGTTGTCCAGTTGTTGTTGATCCTAAGTCGCGGGACTTTGCACGCTATGCAGGGGCCACGCTGATAAAACCCAATACCAAAGAGATGGAACTTGCCGCTGGCCAGTCTTGCCAAAGCGATGAAGCGTTGGTTCAAGCTGCGCAAAAGCTAATTGAGGACGGGGACCTAGAGGCGTTGCTGGTGACCCGCTCTGAAAAGGGTATGTCTTTGGTACTGCGCGATGGCACTGCCCAGCATCAACGCACGGCTGCGCGGGAAGTCTATGATGTCTCGGGGGCTGGTGACACGGTGAACGCGGCTCTTGGTCTTGCCTTGGCGGCCGGTGTTGAATTGCCACTTGCTATGGCGTTGGCGAATGAGGCAGCTGGTATTGCGGTGAGTAAAACCGGCACGGCGACAGTGTCGAGTGAAGAGCTGTCGCGAACGTTGTTGGTGAAACATTCGCAAAGTATTCATGCCGGGGCGGTTGCCTGGGGCGACGCACGAGAAGTTGTGGCAGATTGGCAGAGCCGTGGGCTGAGTGTTGGTTTTACGAATGGATGTTTCGATATCTTGCATCCCGGCCATATACATCTGCTGCGCTCGGTGCGTGCGCAGTGTGATCGATTGGTTGTGGCGATTAATTCCGACGCGAGTGTCTCTCGGCTCAAAGGGCCGTCTCGACCCATCAATGAGGAAGCGTTTCGAGCTGAAATGCTGGCGGCTCTTGTGGATGTCGATTTGGTTGTCGTTTTTGAGGAAGATACGCCGCTTGACGTTATAAATACTGTGCAGCCAGATGTGTTGGCAAAAGGCGGAGATTATACCGTGGACACTGTTGTGGGTGCCAAAGAAGTACAGGCACGCGGCGGGAAAGTTATTTTGATTGATTTAGTGGAAGGTCATTCCACAACGCGGCGTCTTGAAGTGATGCGCAAAGGAGAAGTTCAGTGATTGTTGTCACCGGTGCGGCTGGGTTTATTGGGTCGTGTGTCTTGGCGGAGCTTGAAGCGCGCGGCTATGATGATTTAGTGGTCGTGGATTTTTTCTCGGAAGATGATCGCTGGAAGAATATTGCCAAGCGGCGCATTGAAGCTGTTGTTCATCCCTTTAAACTGTTGGCTTTCTTGGACAAGAATGTCGAAAAAGTAGATGCCATTATTCATATGGGAGCCATTTCTGCGACGACCGAATTGGATATTGATCGCCTTATTCAACAGAATGTCACTTACACAAATGATTTGTGGGATTGGTGTACTGCGCACAATAAGCGGATTATTTATGCATCGTCTGCGGCGACTTACGGCGATGGTGCTGCAGGTTTTGAAGATGATTGGTCTTCTGCAGCTCTTGCTAAACTTCAACCGCTCAATGCATATGGGTGGTCCAAACATGTCGTTGACCGTCGCTTTGTCCACCATGTAGAAAGTGGCAGACCTACGCCGGCTCAATGGGTTGGACTGAAGTTTTTCAATGTCTTTGGACCGAACGAATATCATAAAGACGACATGCGTTCTGTGATCGAAAAACTCTATAGATCTGTGCAAGCTGGCGAACCCATTCGTCTTTTCAAATCATATAAAGACGAGTTCCCTGATGGGGGACAGCAGCGCGACTTTGTGTACGTAAAGGATTGCGTGAAGGTGATTGCATGGTTGTTAGAAAACGATCAAGTGAACGGATTGTATAATGTTGGTACGGGACAATCTCGCTCCTTCATCGATTTGGTGACCTCACTGGGCACGGCACTGGACGAAACCTTGACCCCGGAATTTATTGAGATGCCCGACGGGCTCAAGGAGCGTTATCAATATTATACCAAAGCCGACATGGCGCAGCTGCGGGCCGCCGGATGCGATGTCTCATTTATGTCTTTGGAAGAAGCTGTTGATGACTATGTGCGTCAACACCTTGCCGCTCCTGATCAGTATCTTTGATCAGTGAGAGACGTTGTTGGACATTGGGGAGCTGTGAGGCGACGGCTTAATAAGCGCCGTCGCGAAGCCACACAGCTGGAAGTGTTTTGAGCAGGATGGTCACATCTTGCCACAAGGTCCAATTGCGAATGTACCAAGCATCAAGCTGAACACGACGTTCGTAGCTGACGTTGTTGCGGCCTGAAACCTGCCACAAGCCTGTAATGCCGGGTTGAGCGTCGAGGTAATATTCAACATCGTCGCCATATTTAAGCAATTCATCGAGCACAACGGGACGCAGGCCGACAAGGCTCATTTCGCCTTTAAGGACATTGAGCAATTGGGGTAATTCATCCAAGCTGCTGTCCCGTAAGAACTTGCCGATGCGCGTAATGCGTGGATCGTCTTTCAACTTATGTTCGCGTTCCCACTCCGCAGCTTTTTCTGGATCATTGGCGATCACTTCGGCGAGGCGATCTTCGGCATTGACCACCATGGTGCGGAATTTTAGGCAGTAGAACATGTCGCCATTGCGCCCCACCCGACGATGTCCAAAGAAAGCAGCGCCCCCATCTTTTTTGATGAGCATGGCGGCA
>NVSO02000221.1 GCA_002401305.2 Rhodobiaceae bacterium
GACGCAACTGGGACGGCGGAAATCCATCGGGGTTATTATTTCGCGTTACGAGGAGAATTCTCAATGTTTAAAAAAGCACTGCTTGGGGGCGTAGCACTGGCTGCTATCTCCGCAACGAGCGCATTCGCTGGTTATGATGTCAACTCTCGCGTTGACGCTCTGGAAAACGAATTGCGTGAGCTTAAAGCTCAAATGCAAATGCGTGATCAGAAAATGGACGAGCTGGAAACAGCGACTGCCGGTCTTGCTGACCTGCCTAAATTCAGCGGTAAAAAGCTGCAAATCACTTCAGCTGATGGCAAATATTCCATCCGCTTTGGTGGCCGTATCATGCTCGACGCTTCTGGCGGCGACGCAGAACTCGACATGCAACACGGTTTAGAGTTCCGCCGCATTCGCATGTTTGTTGCTGGTAAAATTGCCGGTGACTGGAAATACAAAATCCAACTCGACTTTGATGGCGATGATGCCGGCACAACAGACTTTAAAGATGTCTACATTGCCTACACAGGCATCAAAGGCGTTGAATTGAAAGCTGGTCATTTCCATGCGCCACAAGGCCTGGAAGAAATGACGTCTTCCAAATACATCACCTTTATGGAACGCACAGCCATGTCGGGCATGATGCCGTCACGTAATCTTGGTGGACAAGCAAGATTTGACGACAAGAAAAACAGCTTCGGTGTTGCTCTTGGCTATTTCTCTGCTGATGACCTTGTCGAAGGCAATGGCGGTAAAGATCAATCTACTGAAGGCTTTACGGGTCGTGCTTACTGGGCGCCGATCAACGAAAAAGGCAAGACATTGCACTTGGGCGTTGGCGGATCTGCACGTCACCTCCAAGAAAACGACATCTCCGTTAAATGGGCCGCTCTGCACAATGCAGGCAGCTTGATTGATTTGACAGTCGATGCGACTGACTTCGAAAGCTATACAAGCATCACCCCTGAAATCGCCTTTGTTTGGGGACCTTTCTCGGCCCAAGCTGAATACAGCGTCTTCAACTACTCCGGTGAAAACGGCGTTGCTGATATGGACTACTCAGCTGGTTACGTATTGGCCTCTTACTTTGTAACTGGCGAAAGCCGTCCTTACAAAAAGGGTGCTTTCAAACGCGTAAAAGGTAACGGCGCTATCGAATTGGCCGCTCGTTATGAATTCGCTGATGTTTCCGATAGCTACTTCGGCAACGACGGCGCTGACATGACAGCCTGGACCCTTGGGGCAAACTACTACTTCAACCCAGCTGTTCGCTTGATGGCGAACGTTGTTTTGGCTGACGTTGAATACAATGATGGATCCTCTGTCGATGGCACTGCCTTCGGTTCACGCATCCAAATCGATTTCTAAGATCCTTTGATCTGAAGAGATTTCAGACGACCTCGCAGTCAGTCTGACTTGACCGTCCGGTGGATCTTCCGCCGGGCGGTTTTTGTTGGGCCAGGCTTGGTCATTTGGAGCCCAATATTTACGAATGAGCTCAGGCCTGATATACCCCCAGCACACCCTTTTAGAGACGGATACATGTGATGAGCGATATCAAAATTGTCATTACCGGCGCAGCAGGCCGGATGGGCCGAACCCTGATCCGTCAGGTGACCGAAACAGCTGGTTGCACGGTTTTTGGCGGCTTGGAACCGGAGGGCTCTGCCTTTCTGGGACAAGACACCGCCTTGCTGGCTGGATATTCGGAGCCAAGCGGGGTCTGCGTTACGTGCGACCCTCTGGAGCTGTTTGCCCAAGCGGACGCTGTGATTGATTTTTCTGTACCGGCTGCGACCGCTAAATTTGCGGGCTTTGCTGCCCAAGCACGTATTGTGCATGTGGTGGGCACAACGGGTATCGATGAGGATACCCAGGCACAAATCAAAGCAGCCTCTCGCCACGCGACAATCGTTCAAGAAGGCAATATGAGCCTGGGTGTGAACTTGCTCGGCGCCTTAGTGAAAAAGGTTGCAGCGACGCTCGACATTGAGTGGGATATTGAAATTTTGGAGATGCACCACCGCCATAAAGTGGATGCCCCTTCGGGTACAGCCCTTCTCCTTGGGGAGGCGGCGGCTGAAGGCCGTGAGGTTGACCTCAATGATGTTTCAGACCGGGGGCGTGACGGCATTACCGGCGCACGCGAAGCTGGACACATTGGATTTTCTTCGTTGCGGGGCGGATCTGTTGTGGGCGAACATTCTGTTATTTTTGCGGCTGACTCTGAACGTATGGTGCTGTCTCACATCGCAGAAGACCGCGCTATCTTTGCGCGCGGCGCTGTGAAGGCTGCCCTTTGGGGCAAAGGCAAAGGCCCTGGCCTCTTTGGCATGGCGGACGTTTTAGGGCTCTCAGACATATAATCTTTAAGCTGAATAATTACTTTCTAGGTAACTCAAGGAATACGTAGTGGCACATCTTTTGGTACTTGTCCGTCACGGACAAAGCGAGTGGAACAAACAAAACCTCTTCACGGGGTGGCGCGACCCAGACCTCACGGAACAGGGCATTGCCGAAGGCGTTGAGTCTGGACAAGCCCTTAAGGCAGGGGGCTATGAATTTGACGTAGCCTTCACCTCTGAACTTATCCGCGCCCAAAAAACCAATGATTTGATTTTGAAAGAGATCGACCAAAAAGATCTGCCGGTTGTGCGCAACCAAGCTTTGAACGAACGCGACTACGGCGATTTGGCGGGTCTGAATAAAGATGATGCGCGCGAAAAATGGGGCGCAGAACAAGTCCACATTTGGCGCCGGTCTTACGACACACCGCCTCCTGGTGGGGAAAGCCTGAAAGATACGGCTGACCGCGTGCTGCCTTATTTCGACAAAGAAATTCTGCCACGTCTGCTGGGCGGGGAACGCGTGCTCATTACAGCCCATGGAAATTCCCTGCGTGCCTTGGTCATGCAATTGGAAGGGCTTACGCGCGAAGAAGTGCTTGCCTTGAGCATCGCAACGGGCGCGCCTATTGCCTATGAGCTGGATGATGAGGGTAAAATTTTGTCGAAGAAAATGCTCATCGAACGCGAAGCTCACTAAGTCTTTTGAGCTCGAAGCTGATGGAAACATCAGACAATGATTACACAGGCACAGCTTAGGCTGTGCCTGTTTCGTAACAGGCTTCTGCCGACACGCCCCCCTTGCTCGACCGCGCAGGGTTCGCGGTAGGTGAGCGGCGTAACTTTTTTAACTTTTTGTTTTCTCACTGGTCGGCTGCCATTCCGGGGGCCCAAACAGACTGAGCCACAGCTCTCTTACCGAGCTTGAGGCGGACATGTCTGCGATAATCTCTCTCCAAACATAAAAGGTCAGAGTGATTGGGTTATTGGTTTTCACATTATTGACAAGCCCGTACACCACCTCTTCTTGTTCCTCGGCATAGGTGCCAAACAATCGGTCCCAGAGCATAAATAAATTGCCGTAGTTTTTGTCAATGTAGGCGGGGTTGCTACCGTGGTGAACGCGGTGGGCTGAGGGCGTATTGAAGATAAATTCAAAGACGGCTGGCAACTTGCCCACACAGCGGGTGTGACCGACAACCCCCCACAGCGTGGCGATGACACCCACGACAACTGTAATGCTGGGATCAAAACCGATCAGGGGTAGCGCAATGAAGAAAGGGACTTTGCTGATCGGGCCAAACCACGCCTGACGGAAGGCGACGCTAAAATTCATCTCCTCACTGCAGTGATGGTTCATATGCACAGCCCACAGCGCACGCACGCGGTGTGAGGCGCGGTGGTAGCAATAGAATGTGAAATCGATGGCGAAGAATGCCACAAACCATTGCAGCCAAAGCGGCAGGGTCTCCGCAATATCCAGCAACCGAAATTGGTAGAGATAGAAGGACAACCCGAGTACAGCGCCCTTACTGACGCCTGAAATCAGGATGTTGCCGGTCAGCAAGCCCAGCGTGCCGCCAAAATCGGCGAGCTGGTAATAGCTCAGTCGGCGCCACGCTGAGAAGCCTACCTCGGCCAAAATCAGCACCACAATGATAGGGACGCCGACGGCATAAATGTCCGCACTACTCATGGCAATAACTCCTGGCGAAACGCCCCTTGTGTCCAAAGGTCGATGACCTGTAGCAACGCATTTTTCCGGGTGAGATTGAGTTGATCACACACTTGGGCATCCGTGGCGTGAGTGATCATGCTCATCAGGGTGGAGAGGGCCAGGTCGGGGCTTAAACCCTCGCGCACAACCTCCACCAGATTGTGGCGGGAGCGCTCCAAAAAGGTTTTGTATTGTTGTTGGTAAACTTGGTAGGCCTCGGGGAAATCCCGCTCGAGTTGCAGCCAAAACTGTTCACTGAAGCGGCCCAGGTGCTCCACCCAATTGAGCGCAATGGTTTCGATGCGTTGCTTGGGGCCGAGGCCATCCGTGAGGCCGCGCTGTTGCAGGGTGAACCAGCGGTCTGACCAGGCAGTCATCAACTCGCGAACGATATGATCTTTGGTATCAAAGTGTCGATAGAGGGTTTTGCTACTGATACCCAGTTCGGCAACTAATTCACTGATGACCACACCCCGGGGGCCGACGACGCGGGCTTGGCGTTCAAAGGTCTCGAGGATCCGCTGGCGCAGGGCCGCCTCTTTGTCGAGAGTGGCCACGGGTGGCGCAACGACGGTTGAGGGAATTGAGGGCATGATTGTGAGCCTGCGTTGCCGTAGAGTGAGTGGAAAATATAAACAACATAATATTTTCCTAATTTTCTTTCGTCAACTCTTTTTCGACCTCGCATTATCGCAGGCCGGAGCCCTCACAGTCATTACAAGGCGTTCGTCATCTCATCGGCCTTAACAGATGGGGTTTGATTTTGTAGGTTAGGCGCATGAAAAAGACCGACATTGAAGAATTCTTCCGCCGCCTTGAAGAGGCGATGCCGGAACCCAAAACCGAATTGAATTATTCCAACCCCTATACGTTGTTGGTCGCTGTGACACTCTCGGCACAAGCCACGGATGTAGGTGTGAACAAGGCGACTGACGCGCTCTTTAAAATCGTCCAGCACCCTTCTGACATGGTGGAGTTGGGGGAAGATAAAGTGCGCGAGATGGTCAAGACCATTGGGCTTTATCGCAACAAGGCTAAAAATGTTGTCGCGCTGTCCTATCTCTTACTTCAAAAACACAATGGCGAAGTGCCCGACAACCGTGAGGCCTTAGAGGCTTTACCGGGGGTGGGGCGCAAGACCGCCAATGTGGTGCTCAACACAGCCTTTGGGCATTTGACCATGGCGGTCGACACGCATATTTTCCGGCTTGGCAATCGTACAGGTCTTGCGCCGGGCAAAAATGTGCTCGAGGTTGAAAAGAAACTCGTCAAAGTTATCCCTGAGCACTACATGCTCAA
>NVSO02000222.1 GCA_002401305.2 Rhodobiaceae bacterium
CATCTTCACCCGACCAACGGCTGAGAGATCATAACGCTCTGAATCAAAGAACAATGTTTGGAACAGGTTTTCAGCTGTATCGATGGTAGGCGGCTCACCTGGGCGCATAACCCGGTAAATATCAAACAGCGCTTGCTCACGGTTGGATGCTTTATCAACAGCCAATGTATTGCGAATGAAGGCACCTGTGTTGACGTGGTCAATGTCGAGTGTTTCTAACTCGTCATAACCCTCTTCCATCAAGGTTTCGAGCAGCTCAGGAGTAATCTCCTCACCTGCTTCAGCCAAAACTTCGCCGGTTTCCATGTTCACCAGCTCACAACCCATGTAACGCGCAATCACGTCCTCATCGGTCACAGCAAGCTCAGTCAGGCCTTCTTCAGCCAATTTACGAGCCAAACGAGGCGTAATCTTTTTCTCGGCTTCAACAACAACTTCGCCTGTTGCAGCGTTGATCAAATCCCGTTCAGGTTTCATGCCTTTAAAGCGGTCAACGTCGAAAGGAACAATCCAACCTTCTTTAACACGCTTGTAGGTCACTTTACCGTAGAACGTGTTCAGAATATCTTCGCTGTCCATACCCAAGGCATACAGCAAAGCCGTCACTGGCAATTTACGGCGACGGTCAATACGCACAAACACGAGGTCTTTGGCATCAAATTCAAAGTCGAGCCATGAGCCGCGATACGGGATCACCCGTGCTGCAAACAACAACTTGCCCGAGGAGTGCGTCTTACCCTTATCGTGGTCAAAGAACACGCCAGGACTACGGTGCATCTGAGAAACGATCACCCGCTCAGTACCATTCACCACAAAGGTACCGTTAGATGTCATCAAAGGCATGTCGCCCATGTAAACATCTTGTTCCTTGATGTCCTTAACAGACTTCGCACCAGTGTCTTCATCAACTTCAAACACGATCAAGCGGAGAGTAACTTTCAACGGAGCAGCGAATGTAATGTCGCGCTGTTGACACTCTTCAACGTCATATTTCGGTGTTTCAAATTCATAGTCGACGAATTCCAACACAGAAGTGTCAGAGAAATCAGTAATTGGGAAAACTGATTTGAATACCGCTTGGAGCCCTTGCTCTAACCGGACGCCATCAGTTCTTTTAACCTGCAGAAACTGGTCATAGGAATACTTTTGAACCTCAATGAGGTTTGGCATCTCCGCAACTTGCGGGATCCGCCCAAATGTCTTACGGACACGTTTTCGACCAGTAAAAGACTGCGACATATTTTGCCTCGCCATGTTCTCAGAACGGCTTTCGGACATTGCGGATACGTCCGCACGTGGCCCCTGTCCGAAATTGGGTGCCTCATAATTCTCAGCCATCTTCCAAAAGCCAAAAACCTGTCCCTACATCATAGAGACGTGATTAGGAGAGCGCAGACCCTGCGCTCTCCTAGCCAGATTACTTAAGCTCGACGCTTGCGCCAACAGCTTCAAGCTTAGCTTTAAGCTCAGCAGCTTCGTCTTTAGTGCAGTCACCTTTGACTTCTTTAGGTGCACTTTCAACAAGCTCTTTAGCTTCTTTGAGGCCCAGGCCAGTGATGGCGCGAACTTCTTTAATCACGTTGATTTTCTTCTCGCCTACAGCTGTAAGAACAACTGAGAATTCAGTTTGCTCTTCAGCAGCAGCACCAGCGTCGCCAGCAACAGCAGCTACAGCAACAGGAGCAGCAGCAGAAACGCCCCATTTGTCTTCCAACAATGTAGCAAGCTCTGCAGCTTCCATAACAGTCAACGCGGACAAATCGTCAGCAATCTTATTAAGATCAGCCATGTTTTTCACTCTCTAATAAATCGGTTTAAACCGGGTAGTAATCACAAAATAGAAACGACTTAGGCCGCTTCGCCCTTCGCGGCATACGCGCCAACAACGCGCGCGAGTTGACCTGCAGGAGCCTGTAGTACGCCCGCCACTTTCGTAGCTGGAGCTTGTACAAGACCAACAAGTTTCCCACGCAGTTCGTCCAGAGACGGCATAGAGGCAAGAGCCTTCACACCATCAACATCAAGAACTGTGTCGCCCATCACGCCGCCCAAGATCACGAATTTCTCGTGGTCTTTGGCAAACTTTACCGCCAGTTTCGCTGCCGAAACTGGGTCCTGTGAAGAAGCGATTGCCGTAGGACCAGAAAAAAGGTCGGAAATTCCGGCCTTGTCTGATCCTTCGAGTGCGAGTTTGGCGAGCCTATTTTTCGTCACTTTGACGCTCGCGCCCTCTTCGGCCATGCTTGTGCGCAGAGTTTCGAGCTCAGACACAAGAAGACCGGAGTAGTGGGCAACAACCACTGTATGGCTGCCTGCAAAGACATCCTTCAGCTGGTCAATGAGCTCAGACTTTTGGGCTCTATCCACATTACTCTCTCAGTGCACATGAAACCCTCATGTGCGTCGGGGATGATTGGATCCAATCGACTAATCGACTAGTCCGCCCATCTTTGGCGTTCTGCCGTAAATACGACGCCGTCTCCTTAGGAGAGATGGCGAGTACAAACGGCACTCTCTCGCCTGTCCCGGGTAAACCGATTCCCGCCTCCTAACGAAGACGTCGCTCAAGAACCAAAAGGTTCCAAAGGGTCACTTCCGTCCAGCAAAGCTGAACCAAAGTGGAAATCTGTATCCCCCGTCTGCGTAGGCGTAAATTAAGCCTTCCCCAAATTAGGGTCCAGCACCTACGGTCTCGGACAGGTTGAAGACGTAGCTCCCGGCCCTCCGTAAGGAAAACCAGGTGCAACGTCTCAACATCGACCCGAAGGCCGAATCCTTTGTATACTGCTCCGCTTAGGAAAGCTCAACAGTAGATAGCTCAATTTTGAACCCCGGGCCCATTGTGGAGCTCACAGCGATCCGTTTGAGATATGTTCCTTTAGCACCAGTTGGCTTGGCTTTCATAACCGCGTCCATAAAGAAGCGGATATTGCCAGCGATCTGTTCTTCGGTGAAGCTTGCTTTACCGATACCTGCGTGAATAATCCCGGCTTTTTCAACGCGGAATTCTACAGCGCCGCCTTTAGCAGCTTTCACAGCAGCAGCAACGTCAGGCGTCACTGTACCAACTTTTGGATTTGGCATCATGCCGCGCGGGCCAAGTACCTTACCCAAACGACCAACCAAAGGCATCATATCAGGAGTAGCGATACACCGATCGAAGTCGATTTTACCGCCCTGCACGATTGCTACCAGATCTTCTGCGCCCACGATGTCTGCACCAGCCGCTTTAGCTTCATCAGCTTTTTCGTCTTTTGCAAACACAGCAACACGAACATTACGGCCCGTGCCATTTGGCAGATTCACAACACCGCGGACCATTTGGTCAGCGTGGCGTGGATCAACACCAAGATTAACAGCCAATTCGATGGTTTCATCAAATTTTGCTGCTGCGCGCTCTTTGATCAGCTTTACAGCTTCATCAAGAGTATAAAATTTATTGCGGTCAACGCCCTCTGAGGCTTTCGCAAAACGTTTGCCAATTTTCGCCATCGACTTATCCCGTCACTTCCAGGCCCATAGACCGTGCTGAACCCATGATGATTTTTGCAGCCTGATCAAGATCAGTTGCGTTCAAATCAACCATTTTCGCTTCCGCAATTTCGCGGCACTGAGCGACTGTCACTGAACCAGCAACTTCGCGTCCAGGTGTTGCACCACCCTTAGCCAATTTCGCTGCTTGACGCAGAAAGTAAGAAGCCGGAGGCGTCTTAGTCACAAATGTGAAAGACTTATCAGAGAAAATAGTGATGATCGTTGGGATCGGAATCCCTTTGTCCATCTTCTGTGTTTTCGCGTTAAACGCTTTACAGAATTCCATGATGTTCAACCCACGCTGACCAAGTGCTGGCCCGATGGGTGGTGAGGGATTTGCAGCCCCTGCAGGCACCTGAAGCTTCAGGTAGCCAGTAACTTTTTTAGCCATTTGTCTCATCCCCTTCCGATACATGAAGCCATGCCGGAAACTTTAAAGGGTTAGTGGTACGGCCCAAAAACGAGAGCCTCCCACGGAAAAATCAGATTATTGCTTTTCAACCTGACCATACTCGAGCTCGACCGGGGTAGCCCGACCGAAAATTGACACAGCCACTTTAAGCCGTGTGCGTTCTTCATCCACATCTTCTACAACACCTGAGAACGATGCGAAAGGTCCGTCTGAAACCAGAACCGTCTCACCCACTTCGAACGTGATAGATGGTTTAGGCCGCTCAACCCCTTCTTGCACTTGATGCAAGATCTGATCGACTTCCTTTTGACTAACCGGCATCGGACGATTATCCGCGCCAAGAAAGCCAGTAACCTTCTGCGTTTCTTTGATCAAGTGGTAGGTCTGATCATTCATTTCCATTTTCACAAGCACGTAGCCTGGAAAGAATTTACGTTCGGCCGTAATCTTGCGTCCACGGCGCACCTCGATGACCTCTTCGGTCGGAACAAGGATTTCTTCAAATGCATCTTCAAGACCGGCAGCTAATGCGCGTTCTTTGATGGAATCAGACACTTTTTTCTCAAAATTTGAGTAGGCCTGAACGATGTACCATCTTGCCGTCATAAGTCGTTTCTTTCTTAATTGGACAAACCGAGCAGGAAGGAAACGCCCCAGCTCAAGACTTGATCTGCGAGAAAAAAGAAGATCGCAGCAAGAGTTACCATAATAAACACCATCACCGTGGTGATAGCTGTTTCCCGCCGGGTCGGCCAGCTGACTTTATTCGCCTCCGACCGGACTTCGCGTAGAAATTTGGATGGGCTTGATTTAGCCATACTGCCTCTTTTTAAGCGTCGCAAAAACCACTTAGTTAATCTGCCAAAGCGCAAAACGCAACACCTTGGTTCAACTCGCCAGCCTTAAATCGCTGACGTCACCCCAACCTAAGGGGCTGATCTGCTTCTCAAGCTCAGGGTTTGTGCCATTTAGCGCCCTGTTTTTGACTCCAAAAGGTGGCGCACATTATTTGCACGCCACCCTCTTAGAGGCAGAACCATTCTAGTGAATGGCAGGAGAGGAGGGACTCGAACCCACAACCCCCGGTTTTGGAGACCGGTGCTCTTCCAGTTGAGCTACTCTCCTAAGATTGGAACCGCGCGCCTCGCATCAGCAAAGCACGCAGGTATTTATTACTCAACGATTGTAGACACAACGCCCGCGCCAACCGTCCGGCCACCTTCACGGATAGCGAAGCGAAGCTTCTCTTCCATGGCGATCGGAGCAATCAACTCAACGTTCATGTTTACA
>NVSO02000223.1 GCA_002401305.2 Rhodobiaceae bacterium
CTGCCCTATGGGTGAGGGGATGCCAGAAATGTGGATGTTGGGTTCAAGCACTGATGGCGCACAACATGCCGCCAGCTTTGGCCTGCCTTATTGTTTCGCTCATTTCATCAATCAGGATGCAGGTACTCTTCCGCTTGATGTTTACCGCGAACATTTCCGCCCCTCTCGGGCTTTGCAAACACCGCATGCGTCTCTTGCTGTCTCTGTCACAGTGGCCGACACAGAGGAAGAAGCTCAACTGATTTCGGCCAGTCGGAATTTATGGATCTTACGTCTTCTTCAAAATCGTGCGGGGCCTTTTGTACCAGACGCAGAAGCTCTGGCAACAAAGCTGACGGCAGAAGAAGAAACCATGATGGTGCAAATCAAACAACGCGGTATCACAGGCTCCCCGGAGCAGGTGCGTGGACGACTGCTACAAATGGGCAGTGAGTACGGCGTGGATGACTTCGTCATTCTTACCATCACCCACGACGCTGACACCCGCACACGGTCCTACGAGCTTTTGGCGGATGCCTTTCAGCTCGCTTAGTCTGAAGATGCCAAAAGCAATGCTTGGCGCTTTTCGCGCCTATCGAGCGCTGCGCGCAAACGCGCTTGGCGCTCTGGCGTGATTGGGTATTGCCAAACGATGTAGGTAGCTGTGGTCCACAGGACTAAAGGCACGAGGCAGTACATCGCCAACACGACGAATAGAGATTCGGGTGTATTTTCCGCCAATTTTGGGTCGAAGGAAAAATACGCAATGATTGGCAATGCGATGAGACCAGCTGCGTCAAATATCTTTCGGATCATTCCTAAAAAGGCGAATAGGAACCCAGCACGTTGGCTTCCATTTTTAATTGTATCAAGGTCGATGATATCAGCCAAAATTGACTGAGATAAAATAGGGCCGGCAGCGATGCACAAACCCTGCAAAGACGATGTTGCAAGGAATGCCCAAAACACGGCTTCGGGCGCAATGGGTCTCAACCAGTAGATAATCACCGGCACTAATGCAAACGCACACAGGCTAACGGCACCCGCACACGCCAGCACTTTCTGCTTCTGAAAGTTTTTTGCTGCCCAGATCCAAATGGGTGCTCCCAAAAATCCCATGGCAATCATCGTAAAGATTAGTAACTGCCCCTGAATCGGCTCCAAGTTTGCGACATGGTCAAAAAACAAAATGGCCAAGGCGCCGTTGAATGAACCAGCCAACGCCGAGAACATTGTAGACAGTAGGATGATGCGGAAGGGCCCATTGCGCAACACAGAGCGCACACTCTTAAAGAACGGTTGGTGGCGCACCAAAACCGGCTTGGGCTCTTTGACCTTCCAAAACAAGATACCTGCACAAATAGGCATCAGCACCAATATCAAATAGCCCAGCGCGGCCATTGCCTCTCGGCTGGCCGTTTTGGGCTCCTCGCCTTCGGGTAATTCCGTTCCGCCCAGACCTGACAATAGAGGTGCTGTGATAGCCAACATCACCCCGACCAGCAGAAAGATCTCTCGATAGCCGGTGATACGACTGCGCTCATTATAGTCTGTCGCCAGCTCGGCCCCCCACGCGCCGTAGGGGATAACGATGAATGTAAAGCCGAGATAGATCAACATGACCGAGCTTAGAAGATACCAGACACTTACAATCTCGGGCGGGAAGAAAAGAAGATAGGAGGCCATCATCATCATTGGCACACCGGCAAGCACCCAAGGGCGTCTACGTCCCCACCGCGTTTTGGTTAGATCCGACAAGCGCCCGACCAAAGGGTCTGTAATGACATCCGTTAGACGTGCTGCAAATAAAATGAACCCCACTAACGCGAGGTCGAGGCCCAGGGTGTCACCGTAAAATGGAGGTATATAAATATTTACAGGCAAGCCAATCACAGCCAGCGGAATAACCATCTGTCCATGCGCCATTAACGTAGTCTTCGCTAGTTTATTTTTTGGCTTTTCACTCATAGTATACCTCTAAAGTACTAGTGCGGCGCGCTCTTCTTCAGCTTCTGTTCAGGTTCAAAATACAACTATATGGGCATGGTCACTTGTGAGACCTGCACGTTCCATTTTTAGCTCTTCTGGAACGTGATGGAGAGAGCCAGAGCTGTACTCTTACCGTACCCCCGGGTATGGCCCTGCTCTCTCCCATTGCTTTTTCAAGCGTGTCTCCCCCAACAATCCCCAGCATCTCTTTTCGTCGTATTTTTTGCAGGATGCTTCTTGTCGTTTTCTTTCGTGCAAGCCAAGCACCTTCCGATATGCTTCGGATTTTCTGGCGCTTAGACTTTAGTCTAGAACTTATGCTTTTGCAGATGGACGCGCTGACATGCGCTCATACCAAGCTTTTAGGTTTACGAGGTCATCCGCGATGGGAACCCCGGCAAACATGGCGAAGTCGATTGTGGTCAACAACACAATATCAGCCATGGAAAAATAGTCTCCCACGAGGAAGTCATGACCCTTTAAATGCGCATCAAAGAACTTCATTCCGCCAACAATCCGCGGCTTGTTCTTTTCGCCCCACTCTGGCATTTGATCTTCCAGCCCAGCCATAATTTCATTCGTATGACGGAAGAACATTGCGATCGGCATCATCAAATTAAGTTCTGCGCGGCGCTGCCACATTTCCACCAAAGCAATTTCCACCGGCGTGCGTCCAAAAAGAGGCACCTCTGGATTTGTTGCTTCAAAATAACGGCAAATGGCAAGCGTCTCTGTCAGACAGGTGCCATCGTCCAGCTCAAAGGCAGGCACTTGGGACAACGGGCTGATTTTACGGAACTCAGGGGTCTTATGCTCCCCTTTCATGATCGCAACTTCCTGGACAGGAACCTCAATCCCTTTTTCCGCAAGGAATATGCGTACTCGCCGTGGATTAGGCGCGTATTTGTCATCATACAATTTCATTTGGGATCTCACTTTTAGTTTAATCTATTTATTACTTTTTCAAAGAGTGGCTCATAATAAACAGTGACGCAAGAGCAATCAAAGAACGCAATACAATTGAAAGTGTAAACTGGTCCTACGCATACGCGGATTGCGCTGCTATATAGGCCCTTCCACTTTAACCTCACCCATCATTTTGAATGGAAAAATTATGAGCCCGCCTCACGGTGACCTTTCTGCTCCTCAGGCTGAGACAATCCAATCAGAGGCAGGCTTCCAAATGACAATGGGGTTTAAGGAGTTTGTTGCTTTCATTGCCTGTTTGATGGCACTGAATGCCTTGGCGATCGATATCATGTTGCCCGCACTGCCTAACATTGGCGCCAGCCTCGGGGCCGATGTTCACGAACGCCAAACAGTCCTGACGGTCTATATGTTTGGCTTTGGTATTGCCCAACTCCTTTTTGGACCTCTTGCGGATGCATTCGGGCGTAAGAAAGTTCTGATCCCCGGGCTCGTGCTTTATATCGCCAGCGGCATTGGCTGTGTGTATGCATTTGGATTTGACAGCTTGCTGGTCGCTCGTTTCCTACAGGGCGTCGGGGCTGCAGCAATCCGGGTCATCGCGGTTTCTATTGTCCGGGATTGTTACGGTGGTCGGCGTATGGCCAGCGTGATGTCTCTCGCCATGATTGTCTTTATTGGCGTACCCATTTTGGCCCCGTCACTGGGAGCTCTTATTTTGCTGAGCTGGCCTTGGCCGGTGGTATTCTTTGCGCTGGTAATTGGCGGACTGATTATGCTCAGTTGGACCATTCTGCGCTTGCCTGAAACATTGGCCCCAGAAGATAAAGCCCCCCTCTCCTTTGCGCGTATCACAAAGGACTACCTATTTGCACTCACAACCCGCGTGTCACTCGGTTATATGTTGGCTATGGGCTTTGCAATGGGCGCCTTTTTCGGGTTCCTCAATTCCGCCCAATTGATCTACGAAGAACATTATGAATTGGGCACTTTCTTCACCGTTGCTTTTGCGGTCAATGCCGCTTTCCTGGCCATCGCATCATTGGTAAACTCGCGCATTGTTGAACGGCTTGGCATGCGCATCATTTCGCACGGGGCCATTCTAGCGATCACGCTTATCAATGCACTCCATCTCATCGTCGCTCTTGCAGGCTTGGATAGCTTCATTGTCTTTATGGTTTTCCAAAGCGCATCCCTCTTTTGTGCAGGGTTGATCATCCCCAATTGCAATGCCCTTGCCATGGAGCCCTTAGGACACATGGCGGGGACAGGCTCTTCGGCCCTCGGGTTTGTCACAACAACCTTGGGCGCTTTGCTGGGGTATTTTATCGGCCAAGCTTACGATGACACGACGGTCCCGGTTGCGGCTGGCTACGCCCTATGCGGCCTCATCTCATTGACTATTATTTTCGTTACGGAACGTGGACGTCTGTTCAAGGCGGGGCATTGATAGGAACGCAAAAGGCGCGCTCCTAATACAGCACGCCCACCATTGCTCCGGTCATGGATGTGGCTAACGTACCCGCGACGAGTGAGCGCAGAGAAAGTGATATAATTTCTTTGCGCCGCGTGGGGACCAAGGCTGTCAGGCCGCCGATCATGATGCCGACGCTTGCGAAATTAGCAAAGCCGCAAAGAGCATAAATCATGATGTAGGTACTGCGCTCAGACAATACGCCCTCGGGCAATTGGATGAGTTGCAGATAGGCGAGGAATTCGTTGAGGGCGGTTTTGATGCCCATCAATTCTGCCGCCACTTGGGTTTCAGCTGCTGGGATGCCCATCGCCCACACCAGCGGAGTGAACACCCAGCCGAGCAAACGTTGCAACGTCAAAGGCGCCCCTGCAAAATCTGGCAAGCCACTTAGAATGATATTGCTGAGTTCCACCAGCGCGGACAAAACAAGGAGCATCGCAATGATGTTGAGGAGGAGCTTAAGCCCCTCGCCCGTGCCCTTTGTGATCGCATCCATCGCACTGTCATAGGGTTGATCCTCGGGCAGACTCTCGGCGGTACTCGCCGTCTCTGTTTCCGGCACCATTACGGTGGCAATCAGAATAGCGGCGGGCAATGAAATAAGTGACGCCACCATGATTTGACCAAGGCCGTCGGGAACCAACGCACCAATCAATTGGGCATATAGAATGATGACTGTGCCTGCTACGGTTGCCAGACCGACGGACATCAGGACAAAAAGTTCAGAGCGGGTCAGACGCTCCAAATAGGGCCGAATCAATAAAGGTGCTTCCACCATGCCGAGTATGACGTTTGCGGCTGCGCCAAGCCCCACAGCCCCGCTCAACCCCAGCAAACGCTCGAGGGCCCACGCAAATGCTTTGGTGACCCACTTTAGAATGTGCCAATGCCACAGCAATGCGGACAACGCGGCGATCACCAAGACCAGAGGTAGTGCCTGAAAGCCGAGAACAAAGGCATTTTGTGGTTTGGTGATCTCGAAAGGGGAAGGTCCCCCGCCGACATAGCCAAAAACCACCTGAGTACCGGCTTGTGTGGCTTCGGACAGCGCGACAACAATTTGGTTTAGGCTCACAAGCCCTTGTCTTATCTCAGGAATTTTGATGAATAGCGCTGCTAGGCCAATCTGCAAACCGAGGGACACCGCAATTGTGCGCCACGGAATGACGCGTCGATTTTCACTTATCGCCCATGCAATTGCGATAAAAAGCAGTACACCGAAGCCAGATTGCAGCGCTAATGGCATCATTTATCCCCCGTAATTCCCCAAATAGCCCCGAAGCGCCTACAAATAGTGATGAACGGCATATGTCCATGGATTTTACCGTTGTTCAAGGCTGAATAGGCCTGATTGTCTGTGCACAGGCTCAGATCAAAGCTTCAGCTTGACCCGGAGGCCCCTGTCAGGCAAAAAAAGCGCTTGAAGCTCGCCTTGGGTCTACGTCTAGGGGCTGAGCTTGGCTACAGCGCCGTACTCCCATGTTTCCTAAACCCTATCGATGGGACATGAGATACGGACTTTGAAATTCTGAGATCCTCAAATCTCGCAAACATCCTACTAGGAGTTTTACTTATGAGCATTCGTTTCGATGGCAAAGTGGCTATTGTTACCGGCGCTGGCGGCGGCCTTGGTCGCGCCCACGCTTTGGAGCTGGCGCGTCGTGGCGCTAAAGTTGTTGTCAATGACCTTGGCAAAGCAGCTGACGGCTCAGCTGGTTCAGAAGCTGCTGATAAAGTTGTTGCTGAAATCAAAGCTGCTGGCGGCGAAGCCACTGCAAACGGTTCATCTGTAACCGACGATGCAGGTGTTGCTCTGTTGGTCAAAACAGCTATGGACGCTTATGGCCGCATCGACATCCTCGTCAACAATGCTGGCATCTTGCGTGACAAAAGCTTCAGCAAAATGGAAATGTCAGACTTCAACTTGGTTGTTGATGTGCACCTCATGGGTTCAGTCAAACCAACTAAAGCTGTTTGGCCAATCATGAAAGAGCAAGGCTACGGTCGTATCATCGTAACTGCTTCTTCTTCAGGCCTTTACGGTAACTTTGGTCAAACCAACTATGGCGCTGCTAAACTCGCCCTCGTTGGTTTCATCAACACATTGAAACTTGAAGGTCAGAAAGACAACATCCGCGCCAGCGCTTTGGCTCCTGTTGCTTTCACCAACATGACTTCTGATTTGTTCCCACCGGAAGCAGAAGCCATGTTCACCCCTGACAGCGTTTCTCCTGCTGTTGCCTTCTTGGCTTCTGAAGATGCGCCAACAGGCGTTATTGTTGCAGCGGGTGCTGGTCACTTCTCTGTTGCTAAAATCGTTGAAACCGAAGGCAAGTTCTTGGGTAAAGGCGATGATGTTGCTGAGAAAATCGCAGAAAACTGGGACGCTCTTTCAGACCTCTCAACTTCTAAGCCTTACTTCATGGGCGGCGAGCAGACTGGCAAATTCTTCGAATATGCAGCTGGTAAAAAAAGCTAAGCTTTTTTCGCTTTGCACAGAATTAAGGGAGCCCCTCCGGGCTCCCTTTTTCGTGACCGCCCCACCCCCGAAAGGGCAGCCACTTTTAGCTCTGTAAACTTGGATGTCAGCCAGCATCCTCTTGGCGTTGTTTCAACTGCGCTTGCATTACACGTGTTGTTTCAGACTGACCACCCGGCGCCCATCCCGGGGCCATAAAGAGATACCCCAAAACTTCGCGCACGCTACGTGCTTTGCGCAGGTCTTTAGCGATGCCCACCCATTCATGGAAGGTCACCCAAATCGGATTGTGACTTTCCAACTGGTGGATGATACCGAACACAGGTTGCTCTTTTTCCTCTTCGAAGGTGCCAAACAGACGGTCCCAAATGATGAAG
>NVSO02000224.1 GCA_002401305.2 Rhodobiaceae bacterium
AAGGGACATTGAATGGCTAAGCGGGTTGTTGAGATCACGGCACCGGCAAGTGTGGCGGAGGCGTTGATTGCATTGGCGGAACAGAACGGTGTGGACGATGTATTCGTAAGCCATTCCAAAGAGCAATCTGAAGACTTGGCGCGCTGCTTTGTACGGATGGTGTGTGATACCAGCAAGGTGCAGGCTATTTCTGACGGCGCGCAGGCAGCCGTTGAAAAGGGCGCTGTGTGGCACCTCACCATTTTGCCAGTTGAAGGCCTGGCGGGACCGGAGCTTAAAAAAGAGACGCCCGAAATTGTGCCGACCAAACAGGAAAAACGGGCTGAGTTTTTTGCGCGGCTGCGCGGATCTACAGCGGCGCGTGAAGAGATCATGCTTGAGGTTACGAAGGGCGCGCAGGTTAATGCAGATTTCCTGACGCTGGTGGTGCTCTCTACGGTGGTGGTGGCTGTGGGACTGTTGAATGACAATGCGGTGGCTGTTATTGGCGCCATGGTTATTGCACCGCTGTTGGGACCGAACTTGGCTTTTGCTTTTGCCACAGCTTTGGGAGACCGGGCGTTGATGGTGGGGTCAATGGTCACTAATTTTGTCGGCATGTCCTTGTCTATTTTGCTGGGTATTCTGGTGGGCACACTTTGGACGGGCACTTTGGATGCGCCTGAACTGCTGGCGCGGACCCATCCAAGTTATGACAGCATTGCGCTGGCGATTGCCTCGGGAGGGGCTGCGGTGCTGTCCTTAACCACGGGGGTGTCGAGTGCGCTGGTGGGGGTGATGGTTGCGGTTGCGCTTCTTCCGCCTGCTGTGGCGTGCGGTATTTTGATCGGTGGCGGGGACATGGAAGGGGCGTCGGGTGCTGCCCTCTTGTTGGCGATCAACATTGTGTGCGTGAATTTGGCGGCTCAAGTTGTGTTTGTGTGGAAAGGCGTTCGGCCCCGCACATGGTATGAGCAGAAAGTGTCAAAGGCGGCCCGCCTCAACAATTTATTGATGTGGTTTGTGCTGCTGGGCATTCTGGCTGCCCTGCTGGTTTTTCTTAAACCCTGATCGTGGAGGGCTTGGGTTAGCTTAGGGCTGGGGGTGTTTCTGCATCGCCCAAAAATTCGTCTGAGTGCTGCTCGCGAATGGCGCAAATGGCCTCTAAGTTTTCGAACAAAAGGTCTACCAAGCGAGGGTCAAAATGCTCTCCGCGCTCTTCGCGGAAAAGAGCCAAGACCTTCTCGATGGGCCAAGCTTTTTTGTAGCAACGGTCTGAGCCTAGAGCATCAAACACATCGGCGACGGCTGTTATGCGGCCTAAGATGTCGATATCCTCGCCAGATTTTCCGGCAGGATAGCCTGCGCCATTCCATTTTTCGTGGTGGTCACGGGCGATGATCGCGCCAGCTTTTAGGATTTGCCGATTTGAACTTTTGAGCATGTCATACCCCAGCATGGCGTGGGTTTGCATGATCTCCCATTCTTCAGCATTCAATTTTCCCGGCTTGTTCAAGATGGCATCTGGGATTCCGATTTTGCCAATGTCGTGGAGTGGCGACGCATATAAGATGACGTCGGCTTGCTCTGGTGACATGCCGGACTTTTCGGCAAGAAGGCGGCTGATTTTTGCGACCCGTTTAACGTGATTGCCAGTTTCTTTTGACCGACTTTCGACGGCTTCGCCGAGGCGGTAGACGATTTCGCGCTGTGTTTCTTCTACTTCGCGTTGCAGAGCCAAGTTGTCGAAGGTGATGCTGACATTGCGCAGAAAAAGATCGATCAAATTGATGTCTGTTTTTGACAGCTCTTGGAGACCATCGATATAAATCAGGTGATGGCTCTCATCGTCTTCATTCAAGCATAGATGTAGCCATCCATCTGAATGGATTGTGTGAGGTTTGTCTGACCGATGTTGGATGCGGTCCCTAAGGTCAGCCGGCAAATCAGCACGGGATTTAACGGACTTCAAATTTTTATATGTGCCGGATGCGGATAGAACGGAAAATGTGTCTTTGCTTACCTTTGCAATGAGGCTGTTGATGTTGATGCGCTCGTGGTTTTTGCGCGCCAAGAGCAAGGAGACCAATTGTTCCAGTGCGCCTTCGGCAAATGAAATCATCGACCGATATTCAAAAATATGAGCTGTCGCCCCAATAATATGTTCGAGGCCGCGTTTGCCTTCTTCCAGCTCAATGATGTCGCGGTAAGACCGGAGAGATGAGTGCATTGAAGTGAACAGGCGCAATGAGGTGAGTTCGGTTTTCTCTTTGTAATCATTGATGTCGTAATTAGCGATCACGTCGCGTTGAGGGGCTTGTCCGGCTTGGCCTGTGCGCAGGATGATGCGTACAGCAGAATTGCCCAGTTCTTCGCGAATATGGTGGACGAGATCGAGGCCCGCGTGATCGGTTTCCATCACCACGTCGAGCAGAATAACAGCAATATCGGCATGGTCATCAAGCAGCACGCGGGCTTCTTTCGCGCTGTAGGCGCTGATGAGCTGCAGGGGGCGATTTGCGAATACAAAGTCGTGGAGCGCCAAGCGTGTCACGGCGTGCACTTCAGGTTCATCGTCGACGACCAGCACTTTCCAAGGGGCTTTTTGAGCCACTGAGGGAGGGAGGAGCTTCGTCACTTCAACTTTTGTTGTGTCCGCAAATAGCAGGGACATAATGTACCTCAATCTCCGCTCACACGCTTGCCAACATGACAAACGGGCCGATGGCGCCAGAGGTCCCTCAGTGAAGTCCGACAAAGCACAGATGCAATGCCGTGGTGCCTTCTGGCTATCTCCGCATTAGGCCTACTGGCTATGCGTTAGGCCCCACTCTAATCGGAGGTCTTTAAAGATCACCTAAGGGGCGTGGTTAAAGGTTTATTGATAAGATGGGTGCTTTAGGATGGCCTTGAGCAGGTTTTAGCGCATGTTTTGGCGCGGGGAGATTGTTTGCCCCGCAGGAATGGGGTAAAAGACCCGCCACACATGGCTCTTGATGAGCTGGTTTACGTGGTTGGCTTTTACGAGAGCTAATCTTGGATTTGGAAAATTAAATGGCTTCTTATCAGTACGTCTACGTCATGGACAAGGTGTCCAAAACTTATCCCGGCGGGAAGCAGATTCTTAAAGACATTCGTTTGTCTTTTTTGCCGGGCGCCAAAATCGGCATTGTTGGGGTCAATGGCGCGGGTAAATCAACCCTGCTGAAATTGATGGCGGGCGTGGATAAGGAGTTTACGGGCGAAGCTTGGGCTGCTGAGGGAGCCAAAGTCGGCTATTTGGCGCAGGAGCCACAGCTGGATGAAACCAAAGACGTGTTGGGCAATGTCATGGAAGGGGTTGCTAAAAAGCAGGCCATGGTGACGCGCTACAACGAATTGGCGATGAATTATTCTGATGAAACGGCTGACGAAATGGCCGAGTTGCAGGATGTTATGGATAGCCAAAACCTTTGGGATTTGGATAGCCAAGTAGAAATGGCCATGGATGCGCTTCGGTGCCCAGAGCCGACTGCTGAGGTGAGCACGCTGTCGGGTGGTGAGCGCAGACGCGTGGCGCTGTGCCAATTGTTACTCGCAGCCCCCGATATGTTGCTGCTCGATGAGCCGACCAACCATTTGGATGCGGAATCAGTGGCGTGGTTGGAGCATTATCTGCGCGACTATGCGGGCACGATTGTTTTGGTGACCCACGACCGTTATTTCTTGGACAATGTGACCAGCTGGATTTTGGAACTCGACCGCGGACAGGGCATTCCTTACGAGGGTAACTATTCGTCTTGGTTGGAGCAGAAGCAGGACCGCCTGGCACAGGAAGGCCGCCAAGAAGACGCGAAACGGCGTTCTCTTGCTCAAGAATTGGAATGGGTGCGAGCCTCCCCTAAAGCGCGCCAAGCCAAAAACAAAGCGCGGGTGCGGGCCTTCGAGGAGTTGGCGAACAGAGAAGGCAAAGACGCTATTACGTCAGCTCAAATTGTTATTCCGACAGCTCAGCGTTTGGGGGGCAAGGTGCTTGAGGTCGAGGGGCTGAATAAGGCTTTTGAAGACAAGTTGTTGATTGAAGGCCTGTCCTTCAGCCTGCCACCTGGGGGGATTGTCGGTATCATTGGGCCTAACGGCGCGGGTAAATCGACGCTCTTTAAAATGATTACTGGCGAAGAAAAGCCAGATGAGGGCACGTTGGAGCTGGGCGAGACAGTGCAGCTTGGTTACGTTGACCAATCACGTGACAGCTTGGCGGGCGATAAAACTGTTTGGGAAGAGATCTCAGACGGGTTGGATGTTTTGCAGTTGGGCAAAGCGACCATGGCCAGCCGTGCTTACGTTGGGGCGTTCAATTTCCGTGGGGGCGATCAGCAGAAGAAAGTTGGTCAACTCTCCGGCGGGGAACGTAACCGGGTGCATTTGGCAAAAATGCTACGCACTGGCGGCAACCTCATACTGCTCGATGAGCCGACCAATGATTTGGACGTTGATACGCTCCGGGCTTTGGAAGATGCTTTGCTGAATTTTGCAGGCTGTGCGGTGGTGATCAGTCACGACCGTTGGTTCCTTGACCGGATTGCGACACATATTCTGGCCTTTGAAGGGGACAGCCATGTGGAGTGGTTTGAGGGCAATTATGCTGATTATGAAGCGGACCGGAAGCGGCGGCTTGGGCCTGCAGCTGAAGTGCCAACGCGATTGAAATATAAGCGCTTTAGTCGTCAATAGGCTGATATCACTTAGACATGAAAAAGGCGCCGGTTAATCCGGCGCCTTTTTCATGGTCTATTGGCCGTTCTGTTGGGCCATCAGTTCTTTAGTTTGCGGCGGCTTGTGTGTCCGTAGGCGCTTCACCAATCTGACGCTTTAGATCAGACAACAAGGCGTTGAAGTCTCCATTGTTTTTGGAGATTACCGACGCGAAGGCAGCGCGTTGCTCTTGTGCCATCCAGATGCCCACAACTTGCACATCAAAGACTTTGAAGCTGTCGCCGTCTTTGAGTAGCCACCAAACAACGGAAACTGGTTCGCGGCCTGTCGTGAAGTTGATTTGGCTGCGGACTAGGAATTGTGTGCCTTTTTTCCCCTTGGGAGAGGCTCTGAGCACTTTGACTGTTTCATTGCTGAATTCGGTCAAGCGGCCTGAATAAATTTTGACGATGAATTCTTTGACCAGTTCAAGGTATTCGGTTTTTTGTTCTGGCGTGGGGGTGCGGGCATATTGGCCGAGTGTAAAGAGGCCGATGCGTCGCATATCCAAGTTATCGATGAAGAGTGTGCGAAATTCGCTTTCACGTACTTCCGGTGTGTTGTCTGAGGCCAGAATGGAAATGGCGTTGGAGGCAAGATTGTCTACAAATGCCTTAGCATTTTCCAAATCATCGGCCATGGCAGGGGTGCTGGCGACAAAGGTGGCGCTGAAGGCAAGGCCGGCAACCAAGGCGATCGCGCGCGTCGCGTTTGCGAAGCTGCTTAGAACTAAGTCTTTGAGGGCGCTGTTAAAAGTCAATGAGACGTTCGGCATGGGGGTCCACCGTTTCTTGCCTAATAGGGCTTCTTAAAATTCGACGTTTCGTTCTTCTGTAAATAAATCATCTGCGCAACCGTAAAGCTGCGCAGATGAACCAATGCTTATATTTGCGTTCTCTCAAATTCATCAAGAGAGCGGAGTGAGACGAAAGCGGGCTTATGCAGCCTACTCAAGGTCATCGATATTGGGCAGATCGTCTTCGTCAATATGGCCATTTGCAATTTCTGCTTTGCGGCTCTGGCGATAGAGACTGCGGACAGCTGCATAATAGTCAATTGAAGTGCGTTCGATTTCATCGATTGTGGTTAGGTTGCGCGCGCGCAGATCCACACCGCTTACCATAAAGCGGGCGACAGAATATTCTGTGTGGTCCCACCAAATATAGGTGAGGGGATCAAATGCGAGATCGACTGTGAAACCTGCAAGGTCGCGCGGAGGCGCAGGGCCCAGGATTGGTAAGTAGAAATAGGAGCCTTCTGCAACGCCCCAAGTTCCCAGCGTTTGACCGAAGTCTTCCCCATGCCGGGCATAGCCACGGCCGGAAGCTGGATCCATCAAACCAAGAACGCCAATGGTTGAATTAATTCCAAATCGCGTGGCTGTTACTTCGGCGCGGTCCCATTCACCCTGAAGCATATCGTTGGCTAGGATGACGGGTGACCGCAGATTGTCTAGGACATTGCGCAATGAATCTTTGGCGAAGGCGGGTAGAATCCCATCATAAATCTCTGCGACGGGGCGCAGGGCCACAATGTCTGCAAAGCGGTTCAGCTCAAAGAAATAGCGGTTTAATGGCTCAATCGGATCATTGGCTTCTTCATACGCAGCAATTGCTGCTGGATCAGCCGGATCCGGTTTGGTCGCACACCCTGCAAGCAACGTGAGAGTGACACCCAACGTTACCCAGAGGGATTTTGTACGAGAATTGGTTACGTTCGCCATAAAAACTCCTGCCGTCCCTAATCTATATCGACCCCAAGGGGCCGGTCGGTCCCTTACAGATTCTCCACTATTCCCAAGCGCGGATTGCACCGGGCTTGGTGATGCCCTCATATTGGGCGCCTTAGTGGCCACTTAAACCCTTTGTATATAGAAGGGCTTAAATCATGGTGAACAATGTCGTGATCGCTCACAGCATTGTACGGTTTGAGGCGGTTTTGGGTCGATCTAACGATTGTTTAAAGCACGCTAATGAGTGCTCGAAACACAGGCCGTCCCCAAAAAAGCTCTCTATAGAAAGACAATAATACACCCTCTATTAGGTACTTTGCTATCACACGGACCTCCGGTTAACTAGATTGTGTTGGCCGGGAAGGGCGGAATCGCGCGTTTTGTTGCCTAAATGCCGCTGTTAATCGGTTCTTGACCCCTTTGAAATATCAATATAAAGATATGTTTATATCATTTTTGGTTTGGTGAGGTTTATGGATAAGTTAGTGACAGCATTGCGCGCTGCAGGAGAGCCGACCCGGCTTCGCCTGCTTGTGTTGTTGTCGCATAGCGAGCTTGCGGTGACGGAGCTTGTGACCATTCTGCGCCAAAGTCAGCCGCGGGTAAGCCGACACCTAAAACTTTTAGCTGAGGCTGGATTAATTGACCGCTTTCGCGAAGGCAGCTGGGTATTTTACCGCCTGTCGGGAGACGGAACAGGGGCTGATTTTGCCCGCCAATTGATGGGATTGGTGCCAGCTGACGATGTGACATTTGTGAAGGACCTTGAGCGACTGGCGCAAGTGCGTTTTGCGCGGTCTGAACGCGCGGCGACGTATTTTCGGGAAAATGCTCAAGAATGGGATCAAATTCGTGAGCTGCATTTGCCTGAAGAAGTTGTTGAGGCGGCTTTGCTTGACATGGCGGGGCCAGGGCCGATTGGCAGCTTGTTGGACTTAGGCACAGGCACGGGCCGTATTGTTGAGATATTTGGTGACCGGGTGGAGCAGGCTGTCGGTATTGACCAAAGCCCAGAGATGTTGGCCTTTGCGCGCTCCAAGCTGGAAAGCGAAAGCTATGGCCATTGTCAGGTGCGCCATGGGAATTTGTTTGATTTGCCTTTCGGGGTAGATAATTTTGATGTGATTACGGTTCATCAAGTGCTGCACTTTTTGGATGATCCAGCCCTTGCAGTGCGGGAGGCGGCGCGGGTGCTTAAACCGGGCGGACGTCTTTTAATCGCGGATTTTGCGCCGCATAGTTTGGACTTTTTGCGAGAAGAACATGCCCACCGGCGGCTTGGGTTTTCGAGCGACGAATTGACCGGATTGTGCCAGCAAGGTGGATTGGAAGTGTCGGAAATACGTCGCTTCCCTCCTGAAGAAAAGAGCGCGGAAAAATTGACGGTATTGTGTTGCTTGGCGATTAAGCCGGGCGCAGTGGAAAAGAAAAATCAATCGGGTCGAGTAGCGCCCGCGTTGGAAAAGGCTGAGTGATATGCAAGTAGCAAGCGACCGGCTTCGTGGTAGCGATCCGGTGAGTGTTTCATTTGAATTCTTCCCGCCCAAATCGGACGAGATGGATGTGAAATTGTGGAAGTGTATTGAACGCTTGGCTCCGCTGGCGCCCAGCTTTGTGTCGGTGACTTACGGTGCAGGTGGCTCCACGCGGGAGCGCACTCATGCGACTGTGAAGCGGATTGTTGAGGAGACGGCTCTTAAACCTGCGGCTCATCTCACATGTGTTGGGGCGAGCAAAGGGGAAGTGGATGATGTGATCGCGTCTTATTGGGATGCGGGCATTCGCCATATTGTTGCTTTGCGCGGAGATATGCCGGAAATGGGAGCTGCTTATGCGCCCCATGCGCAGGGATATAAAAGCACGCCCGAGTTGATTGCAGGTATTAAGGCCATTGGTGATTTTGAGGTGTCAGTGAGCGCTTATCCAGAGCGCCACCCTGATAGTGGTTCTGTTGATCAAGATGTTGAATTGTTAAAGGCAAAAATTGATGCCGGTGCCACGCGAGCGATTACGCAATTTGCGTTTGATACGTCCGTGCACGGTGATTTTTTGGAGCGGACGGCAAAAGCCGGTATTAAGGTTCCTATCGTACCGGGCATTATGTCGACGACTAACTTTAACGGTATCCGCCGTATGGCAGGACGTTGCGGGGCGCATGTGCCGGAGTGGCTTGCTGATTATTATCACGGGCTGGATGATGATCTGCCGACACGCAAACTTATTGCTGCGACCGTTGCTGCTGAACAGGTGCACGAGTTGAAGCGGATCGGTTACCGGGACTTTCATTTCTATACGTTGAACCAAGCTGATTTGACGTATGCCATTTGTCACATTTTGGGCTTTAAGCCCGCACATGCGGGTGAGCCCCTCACCCAAGCCGCTCAATAGGAGGCTGCCATGACTGAACTATCTCGTGAAGAACGTGTTGCAAAGTTTTATGAGGAATCCGCCAAGCGGATTTTGGTTTTGGATGGTGCCATGGGCACAATGATCCAGGGATATAAATTGGAAGAAGCCGACTATCGCGGTGACCGGTTTAAAGACCATGGCATTGATGTGAAGGGCAATAATGAACTGATCTCCTTGGTTCAGAAGGATATTTTGCGCGACATCCATTTGGAATATTATCGGGCTGGCTGTGACATCGCCGAAACCAATACATTTGGTGCGACGGTGGTGGCGCAGGGCGATTACTCGATGGAGAGCCTTGCCTATGAGATGAATGTGGAGAGCGCCAAAATTGCGCGCCAAGCAGCCGCATTGGCAGAAGCTGAAGACGGAAAAATTCGGTTTGTCGCGGGCGTGCTTGGCCCCACCAACCGTACCGCTTCGATTTCTCCTGATGTGAATGACCCGGCTTTTCGAAACGTGACCTATGATGCTTTGGTGGAGGCCTATACGTCGGCTGTTAAAGGGTTGATCGAGGGCGGTGCTGACGCCATTCTGGTGGAGACCATCTTTGATACGTTGAATGCGAAAGCTGCCTTACACGCCATTCAAGATGTGTATGAAGAGCTGGGCTTTAAATTGCCCATTATGATTTCAGGCACGATTACCGATTTGTCTGGCCGTCTGCTCTCAGGCCAAACTGCTGAAGCCTTTTGGTATTCCGTACGCCATGTGAAGCCGTTTTCCATTGGGTTGAATTGTGCGTTGGGTGCTGAACAGATGCGCCAATATATTGCCGACTTGGGCCGTGTGGCCGATGTGCTTGTGAGTGCACACCCTAATGCAGGCCTACCAAATGAATTTGGCGAATATGATGAGACGCCGGAAATGATGGCTGGTCTTGTGGGTGAATTTGCCCAAGCGGGACTGGTGAATGTTTTGGGCGGATGTTGCGGCACGACGCCTGACCATATTAAAGCCATTGCAGAGGCTGTTGAGGGTGTTGCGCCTCGCGTTGTGCCTGAAACTGAGACAGCGATGCGCCTTTCGGGTCTTGAACCCTTTGTGCATGCCTAAGCTATTTGACTGATTTTGACGATTGACGACAGGAACTTGTTCTATGACCGACGCATCGAGTGGTTTTATCAATGTGGGCGAGCGCACCAATGTGACGGGCTCGGCCAGATTTAAGAAACTCATTCTTACTGGAGATTATGAAGCTGCTCTTAGTGTAGCTCGTCAACAGGTTGAGAATGGCGCGCAAATCATCGATATTAATATGGATGAAGGCATGTTGGATTCAGAAGCTGCCATGGTGCGGTTTTTGAATTTGATTGCGTCGGAACCTGATATCTCTCGTGTGCCGATTATGGTCGACTCTTCTAAGTGGAGTGTCATCGAAGCAGGTCTTAAGTGCATTCAAGGCAAGCCGATTGTGAACTCCATTTCGCTTAAAGAAGGCGAAGAGGCGTTTTTACATCATGCACGTTTGTGTAAACGTTACGGCGCAGCTGTGGTTGTGATGGCGTTTGACACAGAGGGGCAGGCTGACACGGAAGACCGTAAGTTCGAAATTTGCGAGCGGTCTTACAAATTGTTGACGGAGAAAGTCGACTTTCCGCCAGAAGATATTATTTTTGATCCCAATATTTTTGCTGTGGCAACCGGGATTGAAGAACACAATAACTACGGTGTTGATTTCATCAATGCGACACGGCGGATCAAGCAAGCCTTGCCTTACGCTCACGTGTCTGGTGGCGTCTCGAATGTGTCGTTTTCTTTCCGCGGCAATGATTTGGTGCGTGAAGCGATGCACTCTGTCTTCCTCTACCACGCGATTAAAGCGGGTGTGGATATGGGGATTGTGAATGCGGGCCAACTGGCGATTTACGAAGATATTGATGCTGATCTGCGGGAGCGGGTGGAAGATGTCATTCTTAACCGACGCGACGATGCGACGGACCGCTTGCTTGAAATTGCCGATCAGTTCCGCGGCGAGGGCGGCAAAAAACGTGAAGAAGATTTAAGCTGGCGTGAAGTGCCGGTGGGTGAGCGGCTGACCCATTCTTTGGTCAAAGGGATCAACGCCTTTATTGAAGAAGACACAGAAGAAGCTCGGCTTTTATTTGATCGTCCCTTGCATGTGATCGAAGGCCCGTTGATGGACGGGATGAATGTTGTTGGGGATCTGTTTGGGGAAGGAAAAATGTTTCTGCCCCAAGTGGTGAAGAGCGCCCGGGTGATGAAGCAAGCTGTGGCTTATCTGATGCCTTTCATGGATAAGGAAAAAAGAGACGCAGGCGTGACCGGTGCACAAAGTGCTGGCAAAATATTGATGGCGACAGTGAAAGGCGATGTGCACGACATTGGCAAAAACATTGTTGGCGTTGTGTTGCAGTGTAACAATTTTGAGGTCGTTGACCTTGGGGTGATGGTGTCGGCTGCGCGTATTTTGGAAGAAGCCAAGAAAGAGAAAGTTGACATCATTGGTCTCTCCGGTTTGATCACACCAAGCTTGGACGAGATGTGCAATGTCGCGGCTGAGATGGAGCGGCTTGATTTCAACCTACCCTTGATGATTGGGGGGGCGACGACAAGCAAGGTGCATACGGCTGTTAAAATTGACCCGAACTATAACAAGGGCCAAACCGTTTACGTGACCGATGCCAGCCGGGCAGTGGGTGTTGCGCGTAGTTTGATGTCTGAAGACGGGCGCGCGGCCTATCAGAGCGATATTGCTGATGAATACAAAAAGATGGCTGTTGCCCATGCCAAAAAACAACAGGTTGGGCCAAGGATTTCGATTGCCGGAGCGCGGGCAAATAAATATCCGATCGACTGGTCTGGCTATGTGCCGCCGCGTCCAAGCTTTTTGGGCACGAAGACATTTGAAGAATATGACCTTGAGAAATTGGTGCCCACTATTGATTGGACACCGTTCTTTGCTACATGGGAAATGAAGGGCGCCTATCCACGGATTTTTGAGGACAATGTACGCGGGGAAGCTGCCCGGGCTTTGTTTGATGATGCTCAAGAGATGTTGGCAAAAATCGTGGAAGGCAAGTGGTTGCGGCCCAAAGCCGTCATTGGCTTCTGGGCAGCCAATCAAATCAACCATGATGATGTTGAGCTTTATACAGATGAGACACGTGATACTCATTTGGCGACGTTCCACACACTGCGCCAACAGATGGCGCGGAAGAATGACCGGGCCAACTTCGCGCTTTCGGATTTTGTTGCGCCTCTCGACACCGGGATAGCGGATTATGTCGGTGGCTTTGCGGTGACCACAGGGCACGGTGAAGAAGTTCATGCAGAACGGTTTAAAGCCGATAAGGATGATTATTCTGCGATTATGTTGTCGGCCTTAGCGGACCGTTTGGCTGAAGCCTTCGCCGAACATTTGCATGGACGCGTGCGGAGAGAATTCTGGGGATATGCGCCGGGTGAGAACTTCTCCAATGAGGAGTTGATCAAAGAGGCCTATGACGGCATTCGCCCAGCGCCTGGCTATCCGGCACAACCAGACCACACGGAAAAAGGCACGCTGTTTAAAGTGTTGGATGCTGAGAAACAGGCGGGCATACAGCTGACGGAAAGCTTTGCGATGTGGCCGGGGTCTTCTGTATCTGGGATGTATTTCTCCCATCCAGAATCGCAATATTTTGGCGTAGGTAAGATTGAAGCAGATCAAGTGAAAGACTATGCCGCCCGTAAAGGCATGGCGCTTGAAGACTGTGAAAAATGGTTGGCGCCGATGCTGAACTATCGCCCGATGAGCGATTAGACTGACGGACGTTACCTAAGCGGACAATAGTAGGCAATAAAAAGGGCGGTGAGTTATCTCACCGCCCTTTGTCCCTCTTTGGGGACTTGTTCGTTTCCTCGATCAGTTGGTTGCCTTGTTAGACAACACCTAAAACTATCGCACCGACAAATATAAAAAC
>NVSO02000225.1 GCA_002401305.2 Rhodobiaceae bacterium
CGCTTTCGCCGCCGTCATCTGGGGACGGTGACGACAACAGAACTGGGGTTCGAAGATGGAAAACTCATTACTGATCGGCTTAAGCCGTCAAATGACGTTAAGACGTGAGATGGATGTGATCGCGAACAATCTCGCGAATATGAACACCGTCGGCTACAAAGAAGAGACGCCTGTCTTTGAAGAATTTATCATGCCCACCGCACGACAAGATTCGGCAGACAGCAAACTTTCTTTCGTCAGCGACGTCGGCATGTATCGCAACATGGCAGATGGCGGCCTCACCACAACTGACAACACCCTTGATTTTGCTCTATCGGGTGCTGGCTTTTTCCAAATTGAGACTGACGACGGCACCTTCTACACCCGCAACGGCCACTTCCAACTCAACGCAGAAGGTCAATTGTCGACCCCCGATGGCGGCCTCGTCTTAAGCGACGGTGGCGCACCCATCTCCTTTACAGCAGAAGATGGCGCAATTGTTGTGGCCTCGGACGGCACCATTTCAACTGACAGTGGTTCACGCGGAAAACTCGCCGTCATGACTTTCGAGAACCCACGTGAAATGCGTAAAGTCGGCAACAACCTTCTCCAAACCAACGAAGAAGCCCAACCGGCACAAGCAAGCACGATTGTTCAAGGCGCGCTTGAATCATCAAACGTCAATGCCATTGAGCAAATGACCAGCATGATCGAAGTCCTGCGCTCCTACACATCCGCCAACAAAATGATTGAAACAGCCGAAGACATGAAGCGAAAGGCCATATCCGCCATCGCGGGGCAACAGGCCTAAACCGCATCACTAATCGTATTCGTTCAGCATTATTTATCAAATTAGAAGCAAACGCTTCACAGAATTACTCGGAAGGAACAGCCCATGCAGTCGCTAAGCATCGCATCTACCGGAATGTTAGCCCAACAACTCAACGTTGAGGTTATTTCAAATAACATCGCCAACATGAGCACATCCGGCTTCAAACGCCAACGCGCTGAATTCCAAGATCTCATCTATCAAGATTTACGCCGCGTGGGGTCTTCCTCTTCGGACGCAGGGACAGTTGTTCCAACAGGCATTCAAATTGGTATGGGTGTGCAAACCGGCTCTGTCTACCGCGTCATGTCCCAAGGCAACTTTAACAACACAGAGAACCCATTGGATTTGGCCATTCAAGGCAACGGCTTTTTTCACATTCAAATGCCAAATGGCGATGATGCATATACACGTGCCGGTAATTTCAATCGGAGCCCTGACGGCCAATTGGTCACCAGTGACGGTTATGTGCTGCAACCTGGCATCACCATCCCTGAAGGCGCGACAAGCATTTCCATCAATGCAACAGGCGATGTGGAAGTAACCTTAGACGGTCAGACAACGCCAACAACTGTTGGAACCATCAATCTCACCATTTTCCAAAACGACGCGGGCCTCACCCCAATTGGCGACAATCTATATATGGAAACAGTCGCCAGTGGATCAGGCAGCACAGGCAATCCTGGCGGCACCGGCTATGGCAGCTTGCTTCAAGGTTATTTGGAAACCTCAAACGTAGACTCAGTGGCTGAGATCACAAGCTTGATCACGGCCCAACGGGCATACGAAATGAATTCAAAAGTAATCACCACCAGCGATGAGATGATGTCTGTGACCTCAAACCTTCGCTAAGAGTTTTTCCTCATAGCATTCGTTTTCAAAATCACGGCAAGAAAATAAAAAGTGAGTGGCCTCATGAATATTTGGACAAAAGCAAAGATGACCAACACCGCACAAAAATCAAAGCGCTTCAAAGGCGTAACTGTGGCAACCGTCGCTCTAAGTATTCTTATGTCCGCAGGGTCGGCAGGTGCGGCACAACTACGAAACCGTATTACCGTCGAAGGTCCAAGCGTCACCTTGGGAGATCTGTTTGAAGGCGCGGGTGCCGCCTCTTCAATCATTGTGGGAGATGCACCAGCACCAGGACGCGTTGAGGAAATTTCCGTATCCAAGGTAGCCTATATGGCCCGTTCAAATGGCGTAAAATGGACAAACCGAACACCGGCAACCCGCATCGCCATCCACCGCACAGGCAAGCTGGTTCCCCATCAGGTTCTAACAAATGCGTTGGCCTCCTCCCTAGAAGATCACTACCTAGATATGCCTGCCGGTGCGACACTGCAGATTGATCTAAGTTCAGGCTCCAACCGCCTATTCACGGCCCAGGACGTTCTGCCAACTGCCAAAGTTGAGCGCCTATCTTTCAATGCGCGCACCGGGCGCTTTGCCGCCATTGTAAAAGCACCCGCCGATGATTTGAATGCACCACGTGTCCGTATCGAAGGCAAAGCTTATCCCGCCATTGAAGTACCCGTCCTGTCACGACAAGTGTCTGCCGGTGACGCCATCAAGGCGACAGATATCAACTTTGTGCGCATGCCCGTCAAACGCATCGCGCCCAATATGATTACAGACCAAGCCCGTTTGATCGGCATGACCCCCCGTCGTACCATCCGAATGAACGCACCCGTGCGCATCAATGAAGTTGAATTGCCGATGGTCATCAACAAAAATGATTTGGTGACCATTCATTACAATGTCGGGATGATGTCCCTGGCCTCACGAGGGCGTGCCCTAAGCGATGCCGGAATTGGGGACGTGATTACCTTGATCAATGATCGCTCTGGTCAGAAGATTCAAGCCATTGTCTTGGGTCCTAATTCAGCACGTATTGAACCAATTACCCCTCTTCAAATTGGCGATGTGCATCAATCCTAAGCACCCCTATCGCTCCCATTTTTTCATATTCGAGACCGTTCTTCAGATATTATGAGGCTGCTATGTCTAAAAAAACAATGTCACCAAAATCTAACTTACGCTCACGCGCACTAGCACTCTCGGCTCTAACGGTCGCCCTTGCAGGGTGTTCATCCTTAGACAAATTATCTCAAGTCGGAAACGCGCCGCCTCTCTCTCCGATTGAAAACCCACAAACAACGCCAGGGTACAGACCAGTATCCATGCCAATGCCCCCGGTACAGCCAATCGTCTTTCAATCCAATTCTCTATGGAGGTCGGGCTCTCGCGCATTCTTTAAGGATCAACGCGCGTCGCGTATCGGAGATATTTTGACGGTCCACATCAACATCGCAGACAAAGCAGAAGTTGAAAATACCTCTAGCCGTTCGCGCGCAAACTCCGAAGATGCAGGCTTGGATAATTTGTTTGGCTTCGAGGCGTCACTTGGAAAAATTCTGCCCGACGCAGTAAACAACGCGACCCTTGTTGGTGCGACCAGCAACAGCTCCTCGCAAGGAACAGGCTCTGTCGACCGCAAAGAAGAAATCGAATTGGTTGTCGCCGCCGTCGTCGTTCAAATTCTACCAAATGGCAACATGGTCATTGAAGGCCGTCAAGAAGTCCGCGTGAACTTTGAAGTGCGCGAACTTCTCATCGCCGGCGTTGTCCGTCCAGAAGACATTACCGCCGTCAATACCATTCAGCACACCCAGATTGCTGAAGCGCGTATTTCCTACGGTGGTCGTGGCCATATCACGGATGTTCAGCAACCACGCTACGGTCAACAAGTCTATGACATCCTGATGCCGTTCTAGGTCAACCGATACACCCCATTCCGACACTCAAGATTTCCCAAAGGAGCACCCGTAACGAACATACGAAAAACCAGAACCCAGTATGACCTCTCCCGGTTCCCAGACTTGGCAGAGGAAAAAGAAAAGGCAGTTCCCCCAGGAACTGCCTTTTTTAATTCGATTAGTGCGCAACAAAACCCATCAATCGTCGCGATAGACTTTCTCACGACGTTCATGCCGCTCTTGAGCTTCCAACGAAAGCGTGGCGATAGGCCGAGCATCAAGCCGTTTAAGGCTAATTGGATCCCCGGTTTCTTCGCAGTAACCGTAAGTGCCGTTTTCGATCCGCTCTAGACCGGAATCAATTTTAGAAATCAATTTCCGCTGGCGGTCCCGCGTGCGCAACTCCAAAGCCCGCTCCGTTTCCGAAGAAGCTCTATCGGCCACGTCAGGATGCTGACCTGAATCATCTTGCAAATGCTGAAGGGTTTCACGCGACTCGCGTAAAATGCCTTCTTTCCATCCGATAAGCTTCTGACGGAAATACTCCCGCTGCCGCTCATTCATGAAAGGCTCGTCATCTGACGGCGTAAAACCAACTGGTAGTGTATCACCCATAGGACTACAGATCTCCTCCACTCGACACTCCCCGAATTTGCGCAGGAGTATAGGGTCTGTAGATAAAATCTCAACAGC
>NVSO02000226.1 GCA_002401305.2 Rhodobiaceae bacterium
ACCTACGGCTGCCAGATGAATGTCTATGATTCCGAGCGCATGGCTGATGTATTATCGCCGCTTGGTTATGAAATGAGTGATACTTCAGACGATGCCGATGTCATGATTTTGAACACATGCCATATCCGCGAAAAAGCCGCGGAGGAGGTTTATTCCGAACTTGGCCGCATCAGAAAAATCAAACAGCAAAGAACGGCAAACGGCAAAACCACTGTCATCGGTGTTGCCGGCTGTGTGGCCCAGGCCGAAGGTGAAGAAATGCTGGCGCGGGCACCGATTGTCGATTTGCTGGTTGGCCCTCAGGCCTATCACCGCCTGCCGGATTTAATCAGAAAAATCGAAGCCGGTGAACGCGGGCTGCTTGAAGTTGATTTTCCCGCTGACGACAAATTTGAAAAAATCCCTGCCGCCAAAAGTGCGCAGATAATTGCGCGCGGGCCCACAGCCTTCGTGACGGTACAGGAGGGGTGCGACAAGTTTTGCACCTTCTGCGTTGTGCCCTACACCCGGGGTGCTGAATATTCACGCCCCTTGAGTCAAGTGCTGGAAGAGGCGCACGCGTTGGTCGATGCCGGTGTGCGCGAAATCACCCTTCTGGGCCAAAATGTAAATGCCTATCACGGTGAGGACAGTGCAGGAAAAGATGCCAGTTTGGCTGATCTTATTCGCATCCTTGCCAAGATGGACGGCCTGTCCCGGATCCGGTACATCACCAGTCATCCCCGCGACATGACCGATGACTTAATCGATGCCCACTGCGACACCGAAAAGCTGATGCCTTATCTGCATCTACCCGTGCAATCAGGCTCGACCCGTATTTTGCAGGCCATGAACCGCCAACATACCGCCGAAAGCTATGTGCGTTTGGTGGAGCGTATTCGCGCAGGCCGTCCAGACCTCGCCATGTCCTCAGATTTCATTGTCGGCTTTCCCGGCGAAACAGAGGCCGATTTTCAGGCAACTCTGGATATCGTGAAAGAAATAAAATACGCCCAAGCCTATTCCTTCAAATATTCCCCGCGCGCAGGCACCCCCGCTGCCAGCCATGAGGATCCCGTGCCCGAAGAAGTGATGGTAGAACGCCTAAAGCGCCTCCAAGCAGTGCTCAACGAACAGCAAGTCGCTTTCAACAAATCCTGTATTGGCAAAACGCTTCCGGTTTTGTTGGATCGGCGCGGCAAGCGCGAAGGCCAGCTGGTCGGCCGCAGCCCCTATCTTCAATCAGTCTATATCCAAGCCTCCGACGAGGCTTTTGGTGAAATGGTAAATGTCGAAATCGAAACAGGCATGGCAAATTCGCTCACGGGTCACCGAGTACCCGGCCCTATGTAAAGGGCACTAGGTAGGCCGCGCTGAACGCCATCAAACTGTTATTGGTCGCCGTCACGATAGACGAATAGAACTAGATGCAGATGCCCAGTTGGGATAAATTAAATACCTAAAGGTAATTTGAGGAAGGATAGACATTCATTGACCGCACAGAGTGCTACACCGCCGTCCAATTCTCCGGCAGACCAAGGCAAAAAATCGGCCAAACCAACGTCTTTGGTTATAAAGTTCGAAGACAACGCGCTCCTAACAGAACTCTTTGGGGAGCACGGCCGTAATCTTGCACGGATTGAACAGGGCTTGAATGTGGAAGCCACCTCGCGGGGCAATGAACTCATCCTTACCGGTAAAAAACGAGCGCGCGCACAAGCCGAAGTTGTGATACGCGGCCTATATGAGCGCCTCAAAAATGGTCTCGAGATTTCGGTGGGTGAAGTAGACGCTGCCATTCGCATGTCGGATGCCCCTGATGCGCTGCGCACTAAAAAACCCGGCACAGAGGGCGGTCTACAAATCATCACACGCAAACGCCTCATTGGGCCGCGCTCTGCAACGCAAGGTGATTATATTGACGCTTTGCAAAACCAAGAGCTGGTGTTCGGCGTCGGCCCTGCGGGCACTGGTAAAACCTATCTGGCTGTCGCAATGGCCGTTTCCATGTTCCTGCAACGCCGTGTTGAGCGCATCATCTTGTCGCGCCCGGCGGTGGAAGCCGGTGAACATTTGGGCTTTTTGCCTGGTGACATGCGTGACAAAATCGACCCCTATCTGCGTCCCCTCTATGATGCATTGCACGACACATTGCCCGGCGAAGATGTTCAAAAATATTTAGAATCGGGCGAGATTGAAGTCGCTCCCTTGGCTTTCATGCGCGGGCGTACTTTAGCGAATTCCTACATCATTTTGGATGAAGCGCAGAATTGTACACCGGTGCAAATGAAGATGTTTTTGACCCGGTTAGGTGAGAATGGCCGCATGGCGATCACGGGCGACCCAAGTCAGGTCGATTTACCCATGGGCGCAAAGTCCGGCTTGCGGGATGCTCTTGAGGTGCTTAAGGGTGTGCCGGGTGTTGGAACAGTGAATTTCTCAGAAGCCGATGTGGTCCGCCATCCTTTGGTGACAAAGATCGTAAAAGCTTACGGTGTCCGGGACCGCGATATGTTGGACCGGGCCGCCGAGCGCCGCAAAAAGGTAGAAAACGAAAAGAAAATGCAGGATCAAAATGAGCGCTGAGACCATGGCAAGCAACGCAGTCCCTCCGTTGAACGTGGACATTACACGTCAAAGCGATGCGTGGGATTTGGCGGCCGAAGAAGTGGTGTTGCGCACTGTGCAGACCGTATTTCTAGAAACAGGCAAAGGCCTCAAAGGGCCCCATGAGCTCAGCGTCCTCTTGGCGGACAATGAGTTCATCCATACCTTAAACCGCAAATATCGCGGCAAAGACAAGCCGACCAATGTGCTGTCCTTTCCTCAAGCCGATTTACTCGTCACCGATGACGCTGGTTTGATGGGTGAAGTCGCCCTAGGTGATGTCGTTCTAGCGATTGAAACCGTGGAAGAAGAAGCGCGGGCTCAAGCTAAAACTTTCGAGCATCATCTGACACATCTAGTTGTTCATGGTGTCTTACATCTTTTAGGATATGATCACGAAAGTGATGCCGACGCTGAGGAAATGGAAGCGTTGGAAGTTGAGATTCTAAAGGGTATGAAAGTGACCAATCCCTATACCGCCACGCAAAAGGAGACGAGTAGCACACGCTGATATATCAAAGCGCGCTGCTTGAAGAACAATGGCTGACCTATCTTCTCCCCCCTTAAGTACACCTGCGAATGACGAAGTGAACCCGGTTGGTTTCCGGGAGCGTTTTAAACGGTGGATTGGCATAAAGCCTGCTCTCACCTTGCATCAAAGAATTGCGGCCCAATTGCGTATACGCGGTGGGTCAAAGGGTGAGATGAGCACGGAAGAACGCCACATGCTCATGAACGTACTCAACTTTGGGGAGCTACGTGTGGATGATGTGATGGTGCCGCGCGCCGACATTATCGCTGTAGACGTTAAATCGAGCCTCGAAGAGATCATGACGGAATGTCGTAAGTCTTCTCATTCCCGTATGCCGGTTTTCCGCGACACGCTCGACGAGCCCGTTGGCATGGTCCACATCAAAGATATGCTGGCATGGATTGGTCAGGAGCCCCACGCAGAACCCTTTAGCTTGGCAAAAATGAGCCGCGAGGTTCTGTTTGTTCCCCCCTCAATGCCCGCTCTTGATTTGCTGTTGAAGATGCAGTCGTCACGGCGCCACTTAGCCCTGGTGATCGATGAATACGGTGGCACTGACGGGTTGGTGTCCATTGAAGATTTGATTGAACCAATCGTTGGGGAAATCGAAGACGAACATGACGTCAAAGAAGGGCCAGCCCTTAAGCGCCGTTCAGATGGCAACGTCAATGCAGATGCCCGCGCCCATATCGAAGAGCTAGAAGAGATGCTGGGAATGAAGCTGCGCGACAACACCGAAGAAGATGAAATTGAAACGCTGGGCGGTTTGGTGTTCTCCTTGGTCGGGCGCGTGCCCCAGCGGGGGGAGTTGATTGCGCACCCTGTCGGGATTGAATTTGAAGTTAAAGATGCAGACCCGCGACGGATCAAACAGCTTGTCGTGCATTTGCCGTTGAAGAACGAGCCCTCAAAATTAAGCGAGCTGAAGTCCTTGGTGAATGCGAAATCGACCACGCAAAAGCCATCCCAATACGTAAAAAGTGATAAGGTTAAAGCTGATACGTCAGGGGATATGTAATTAATGCCACGTTATGTCTCGGGTAGTGCGGGCGCTCTTAAAGAAAGCGCCGCCCCCGCCATCGAAAAATTTGCTCTGTGGATCGCCGATCGTTCTGGGTGGCAAAGCGCCTGCATCCTTGTTCTGGCCGGTGTTTTGGCGGGTTTTGCGCTGCCACCCTTCGAGCTTTTTCTTCT
>NVSO02000227.1 GCA_002401305.2 Rhodobiaceae bacterium
TCTTGCAAACCCGTTGGGCTGGTTACATTGATCTCGGTGAGGTAATCGCCGATGACATCGATGCCGACAAAAATCAGGCCGCGCTTTTTAAGCTCAGGGCCGATGATTTCGCAAATCTCTTCTTCACGTTTGGTCAGCACAGCTTTTTCAGGACGCCCGCCCACATGCATGTTGGAGCGGCTCTCGCCTTCTGCTGGAACCCGGTTAAGAGCGCCCACCGGTTTACCGTCCACCAAGATGATGCGTTTATCGCCTGCGCGCACGTCTGACAAATATTGCTGCGCGATGATCGGCTCGCGGTACATTTTGGTAAACATTTCCAACAGAGATGCGAGGTTCTCGTCGCCCTTTTTCAGGCGGAACACACCCGCACCGCCGTTACCGTAGAGAGGCTTCACAATAATGTCGTCGAACTCTGCACGGAAGGCGCGGATATCATCTTCATTGGATGTGATCAGGGTTGGCGGCAATACGCCGTCGAAGCGCGTGACAAAAATCTTCTCAGGCGCATTACGCACTTCAGCTGGATTATTCACCACTAACGTTTTTGGATGAATATGTTCAAGCACATGGGTCGCGGTGATGTAGCTCATGTCAAACGGAGGATCTTGACGCATCAAGATCACGTCCGTGTCAGTGGCCAAATCATAGACGCGTTGCTCACCCATCGTGAAATGATTGCCAGCCTCGCGGCGCAGTTCCAGATCGTGACCTTTGGCCGTAACTTTTCCGTCACGCAGAGACAGATCACCCACTTGGTAATAGCTCAATTTATGGCCGCGTGCTTGCGCCTCTAGCCCGAGTGCAAAGGTAGAATCTCCGTTGATGTCGATGCTCTCAACCGGGTCCATTTGTAGGGCAACTTTTAGAGACATAAGTTTAGTCCGTTCTGATTTCGCAGGGTGTCTTGTTGGGCTCAAGATGGGGTGCATCCGCCCCGAACACAAGGGGCGGGCGCCCTGACGAGCCGGTTTGGAGGTTTTCTTAAAAAAGGAGGGCTAATTTAGACGCTGCTAATTTAGTCTGCGGCGCAATTGCTCTAAGGCTTGAGCGGCCAATGTTGCCAATTGCCAATTTTTTTCAGCCCGCGCCAATTGCAGGCAGGACTTAAAAGCATTGCCAGCTTCATGCAAATTACTTTGGTGAATGTGCATACGCGCCAGCTCATACCAAAGCTCTGCGCGTTTGGGGGCTATCCACGTCATTCGCGTGAGCATTTTCAGGGCGTGGTCTGTGTCGCCCTTCGCCGTCGAGCGGGTAAGTAAATTGTTGAGCAGACGCAAAACGACATCACGGCCTGAAACGGGTTCATATACCGCAGGCGTGAGGCGGGCACTGGGCCCATCAGCGTCTTGAAGGAGTTTGCGCAAATCCGCCGCGTTTAATATTTGCCCACCATTAAAAGGGTCAATGATGACAGCCATCTTGCCCTGCATCTCTAATCGCAAAATGAAGTGACCGGGAAAAGACAGGCCGTGGGCTTGCGCGCCGGCCGCACCGGCTGCATGTAAATAGAGAATACCCAGAGTGACCGGCAAGCCTAAACGGCGGTCGATCACATCCATCACATTGGCGTTAGAAAAATCATCATAGGTTTCGCGGTCACCGGCATATTGATAGCCCTCACTCATGAGCGTGGTCAGAAACTCTGCCAGCTCCTGTGCGGTCTCTACTTGTTGAGTCAAGCCAGCGGCGCGCTGTGCCATCTCGTCAAGATGGGCTTGATAGGGCGCGATGTCCTGATCCGGCTTATCTAATGCCGCCAACCAAAGGGCAACTTCGACTGGCTTCACATCCTCATCGGCAAGGTTACCCGCTGCCCGCAATTTTTCTTCTAGCGCCTGACTATCCATGGGGACACCTTAGCGGGTTCCAGCTAGGGGGAAAACATTTGATTGACGGCTGTGGTCATTTTTATCTTTTACATGGGTGACAATATTGCGAACGCCCGAAATATCGCGGGCATGGCTGATCACGCGCACAAGCTCGTTCTTATTTTGAGAGATGCCCAATAGATAAATGGTGCCCCGCACGGTTTCCACCTTGTAGTTCACAGCAGAAATCTCACCGTCCGCCAGAAGGCGGGCCCGCAGGCTGGTGGTGATATATAGGTCTTTGGAAGCTTGGGAGAGGCTGGTCTCGCTCTCAACATTTATTTCATTGATGACCTCGACAATCCCTTGGGTTTGCCACGCAAGCTTTGCAGCCGTTAAGCGGTCTTCAGGTTTCGCCACGACGCCCAACAAGAGAACGCGTCCTTCGACCACATGGGTTGAAATACTGGCGAATAGGCCGGTGTCTTCTTCTAGAAAAACAGAATTGAGACGCAATTGGATCGTCAAATCATCAAACACATCATCGGTGCCGCGCTCTTGCACCACCGCAAGGCCAGCTGTTGCGCCTGCGCCAATCAATGTGCCTTGGAGCGTGCAGGCGGGAAGGGCGAGCAGCGTTAGAAAAAGGAGAGGTGCGGAAAATCGCCTTATATTTTGACTGTCTCTGCGTGTGCCCTGCATATGCTTTCCCTGTGCCCCCCATGTCGCTCGTTAACACATTGTTTACCATAGTTTTGGTCAAAACATGGCGGCTACACGCGCCCTTAAGGACGCCATGCATCTTGCACATGAATAATTTGGGGAAACCAATAGGGCCGAGGCACAACGCAAATCACATCAAAGCGCATGGTGTGATGTGCGTATTCTGGATATTGTGCAATGAAGTGCTGGGCGGCTTGAACAATACGGCGTTGTTGTTGGGACGAGACCGCGCTGAGGGCCGCGTGGACACTGGCGCGGGCTTTGACTTCTACGCACACTAAGGTTTTGCCGCGCCGGGCGACCACATCAGTTTCGCCGAAGGGGGTTTTATACCTCTGCGTAAGAATCCCATAAGCACTTAACCGCAACTTGGCTTGGGCCCAACGTTCCGCCCGTATTCCTTTTTTATACCGCGCTAGACGGGTTTGGGCAGGTTTGTTGGATGCCATTAGTCTTGATCCAGGTTTTTGCTCAACTCCAATGCCAGCGTGTAAACTTCTTTACGCGGGCGACCACTTTGGGTGGCGACGTGTTTGACCGCATCTTTGAGTGTCATGGTTTTTAGGCTCGCCTGCAACGCTGCATTAATATCATAGGCAGCCGATTCAGCCGCTTTATTGGGTGGACCAATAATGAGGACAACTTCTCCTTTGGGGGAGCCTGCCTCTTCATAATGGGCCGTCAGTTCTGCCAACGTGCCGGTGCGCACTTCCTCAAACCGTTTTGTGAGCTCTCGGGTGACGGCTGCCTCACGGGGACCCAGCACATCATCCATATCTTTGAGAGAGCGGGCAAGCCGCTTGGCACTTTCCAAGATGACAAGGGTTGCAGGAACCGGTTTTAGTTCTTCCAATACACGGCACCGGGCAGTTGATTTTGAGGGCAAAAACCCTTGAAAA
>NVSO02000228.1 GCA_002401305.2 Rhodobiaceae bacterium
CAAGACTGCGCCGCGATTCTACAGGGAGAATTAACCGCTCAGTACTATTATGTACGAGCGCAAAACGGCACAAACACGATTAGTTGGGGTGGATCAGCGACATTATGTGTGCTGCGTGAGGCTTTTGTCATCAAAGGTCGCACAAATTGCGCGCAACGTGGATATCAGGAAACACGTTTTCGACAAGTAGATACGGGTGAAGCAAAGCAGTGGGATTTACTGCTGGAAGTACCCCTCATAAAATAGATGGATTGATCATGCGGCATCGCAACGTAAAAATTTTGGCAACTCTCGGACCAGCTTCCAATACCAAGGAAATGATCCACGCCCTCCACAAAGCAGGGGCCGATGCTTTCCGTCTGAACATGAGCCATCTCGATATTCCCGGCCTCAAACAGCAACACGCGCTCATCCGGGAAGTGGAGCAAGAAGCGGGTCGTCCCATTTCCATTTTGGTCGACCTCCAAGGTCCCAAATTGCGCGTGGGTAAATTTGAAAATGACGGCGTTGATTTAATACCGGGCGCAACCATGCGTTTCGACATGTCCGACGAACTGGGCAATCAAGAACGCGCCCAACTCCACCATCCTGAAATCATCAAGGCCGTTGAAGTCGGGCACACTTTGTTGCTCGATGATGGCCGCCTGTCCGTCGAAATCACCGAAGTAGGCCCAGACTACCTCGCAACAAAAGTTATCTTGGGCGGCAGACTGACCAACCGCAAAGGCGTCAATGTGCCTGAAGCAGTTTTGCCCGTAAGTGCTATGTCAGACAAAGACCGCAGCCACGCAGAAGCAGCTCTAGAGCTTGGCATCGACTGGCTCGCCATGTCCTTCATTCAACGCCCTGAAGATGTGGCAGAAGGCAAAAAACTGGCTGCCGGTCGCGCAGGCATCATGGCAAAAATTGAAAAGCCTCAAGCCTTCGACCATATCGAAGAGATCCTTGAACTCTCCGACGCCCTCATGGTCGCACGCGGAGATCTAGGTGTAGAGCTTCCAATTGAACAGGTCCCCGGCCGTCAAAAACAACTCATCCGACTGGCCCGCCGCCAAGGCAAGCCCGTTGTGGTTGCCACTCAGATGTTGGAATCAATGATCACCTCCCCCATGCCAACGCGGGCCGAAGTTTCCGACGTGGCAACAGCTGTATTTGAAGGCGCTGACGCCATCATGCTCTCCGCTGAAAGTGCTGCGGGCGACTATCCTATTGAAGCCGTTGAAATGATGGACCGCGTGGCGCGCCAAGTTGAAGACGATCCAACCTACCCCGGCATCATCTATGCGCAACGCACAGAACCAGAAGCCACGGGGGCCGACGCCATTGCCGGGGCCGCTCACGCAGTGTCAGAAACGCTCAATGCCGCAGCCATCATTTGTTGGACAAATTCAGGCTCCACTGGTTTGCGTGTCGCCCGCGAGCGTCCACAGGTGCCTATCATGGCCCTCACACCCATCATCGAAACAGCCCGCCGCATGACCCTCGTCTGGGGATTGCACTGCGTCTTCACAAAAGATGCACAAGACCTAGATGATATGGTGGACAGAGCCTGCCGCATTTGTTTCCAAGAAAACATCGCCCGCGCGGGTCAACGGGTCATCATCACGGCTGGCGTACCGCTGGGCACACCGGGTGCCACCAACATGCTCCGCATTGCCTTTGTCGGCGGGCGTGACGCGAAATCCCTATAGGGAATTAGGACGACGGAGCCTCAAGCAGCACATGCGTGCCTGCTTGAGGTGCTTCACCGCGCACCAAACGCTCCAACGCATCAATCACAATATCCCCGTGCACATGATGCGGCATATGCCCCACACCTTGCAGTTTGATAAGCTCTGATCCAGCAACTTGCTCATGCAATGCATAAGAGTGAAGCTTGGCCCAAACCGTCTTATCTCGATTGCCAGTGATCACAATCGTCGGCACACAGATTTTTCCATACTCGACACTTTGAGCTCGCAAATAATCCTGCAAGCTGCGCACATCTTCGCTGTTGTGTCGAAAGTTTTGAGGACGAAACAATAGCTCCAACCCCATCGACTGCGCATATCCATCGGGGGCAATGTCTGGTGCAAAATTACCCACCACACCTTGGTCGGTTAGTTTCAGGGAAGCTGGCACAAGCAAGGTCCGCAGAAAAAGCCACCCCAGAAGGGGCGCCTTCACAAGCCCGTGGTACCACGCCACCTTGCCATCCCACGCATGGGTCGCCCCCGACAAGACCAACAGTCCCGACAGTTCATTAGGATAGGCCAGCGCGTAAGCAGACGCCAACCCACCCCCCCATGAATGGCCGAGCAAAACAGGGCGCTCAATGCCCAAGCTACAAACTGCCTCATGAATAATTTCAGCTTGGGCCGCAGGGTCTGAAATATCAGCCCGCGCCACCCGCTCGCTCCACCCATGTCCGGGACGGTCAAACGCAATCACATGATGGGTCTCTGCGAGTTTCGGCATAATCGACACCACAAAGTCGCGCAGATTACCGCTCGCCCCGTGGATAAGAACAATGCTTGGCTGGTCAGACCGAGTGCCCATTTCATAATAATGAAGCCGCGCGCCCTGCACGTCGACAAAGTCACCCATCGCCGGGAAGGCCTTTTCTATGCGCCGATTACGCAAAGCAGAAAACACACCCAAGCCAACCAAAAGGCCCACAATCAAAGTCAAAAGAAACATCACTGAAATCACCAATTGTTCAAACGACTAAATGCCGCGACCTTCCACAGCAACCGTAAGCTCCGCCACCGCCTCTTGCGCGCCCGGCAGAAAAGGGCGTACCGCCAATGCCTTTCGGTAAGCCGCCAAGGCGCCCTGCTCGTCGCCCAACTCCCGCAAAATAATGGCGAGGCCCGATAGGGCACCAAAATGGCGCGGTTCCAATCGAAGCACATGCTCCAGATCGCCCAAGGCCCCTTGATAGTCATCCAATATAAAATTCACGGCGGAGCGTTTATGCCAACCCTCCGCGTAACCCGGCGCTAAGGACGTAATATGATTGAAAACCCGAAGCGCCTCTTCCAACTCCTGCGCCTCCAAAGCCTCCAACCCATAGCTCATCAACAAATCCACACTGTCACTGCCAGAGGCCGACCAATGTTGCCAAATACGCGTCGCTAGCTCCTGCGCTTCGTCTGCGTCAGCGCTCGTCGCCAAGCGCGCTAAGAGAGCCTCAAGCGCCAACGCCCGGCTCGTCTCCTCACCCACAGCCGCCGATTCTGGCACAGCTTGCGGAGAGGCCGAAACAGCAACGCTGCTCAGCACCAAAACCCAAAGCCCATATGTGAAATACTTCAACATAA
>NVSO02000229.1 GCA_002401305.2 Rhodobiaceae bacterium
TTGATTGCTGCTTTCGCCCTAGTCGCCCTCGCGGTACTACTAGGCGGCGATGCCACGGCCTTTTTCAATGTCCGTGCGGCATTGATCGTTATTGGCGGAACCTTCGCGGTGACCCTCATTTCTTTCCGCATGCCAGAAATGTCCAGTGCGTTCTCCGCCGCATGGCGAACGCTGAAAGTGTCCGGGACCAGTGACGTCAGCACCACCGAAAACCTATTGCACATGGCAGATGCTCACCGCAAAGAAGGCATTCGGGGCGTAGAGCGCCACTTGCCAAAAATACGCCAAAACGCCTTCGTCAAACAAGCTCTCTCCCTCATCATCGATGGCATCAACCCCGATGAAGTAGAGCAAATGCTCAATTCAGAGCTTGCGGCTCGGGCCCAAAAAGACGCCCGCTCGGCACAAGTTTTACGCCGTGCGGCCGAAGTAGCACCCGCAATGGGTCTCATCGGCACATTGGTCGGCCTCGTCCAAATGTTGGCAGATCTCAACGACCCAACACAGATCGCGCCGGCCATGGCCGTTGCGCTGATCACCACTTTTTACGGCGCGATTTTAGGCAACATGTTGCTCGCCCCGCTCGCCAGTAAAATCGAACGAAATTCACAAGAAGAAAACGCCAAGCTCTTTCTTTACGCCACAAGCGTGGCAGCCATTGGCCGCCAAGAAAGTCCCCGTCGTCTTCAAATGGTTCTCAATTCAATGTTGCCACCTGCCGAACAAGTTCGGCTGTACAACTAAGTTACGGTCTTAAGGAGTATTACAAATGCGCTTGCTCATTGTTGGAACCCTCAACGGACAGCTCTCAACCGCCACAAAAATGGCGATGGATAAGGGCGCAAAAGTGGTTCATGCCGAAAGCATCGAACAAGCTATGGCTTCATTGCGCTCTGGCAAAGGGGCTGATCTGGTAATGGTCGAAGTCTCTCTCGACATCGCGCGCTTGATCAACCAACTCCAAGCCGAACACATCTACGTACCGATTGTCGCGTGTGGTGTGGAATCCGATGCTCAAGCAGCCGTACATGCAATTCGCTGCGGTGCGAAGGAATACATTCCTCTGCCCCCAGACGCAGATCTTATCGCTGCCGTATTAGCAGCCGTGTCTGAAGAAAGTCATCAAATGATTTTCAAGGACCCTGCCATGGGTGACGTCATCAAGTTGGCAGATCAAATAGCACCTTCCGAAGCCAGCGTCCTCATCACAGGAGAATCTGGGTCGGGTAAAGAAGTGATGGCACGCTACGTCCACCGCAAATCACGTCGTCACGACGGTCCATTTATTTCCGTAAACTGCGCGGCCATTCCAGAAAACTTGCTTGAATCTGAATTGTTCGGGCACGAAAAAGGTGCCTTCACGGGCGCGATCGCTCGTCGCATCGGCAAATTTGAAGAAGCAAATGGCGGCACATTATTGCTCGATGAAATCAGTGAAATTGATGTTCGCCTGCAAGCCAAATTGCTGCGTGCCATTCAAGAACGCGAAATCGATCGGGTTGGCGGCAAAGGACCGGTTAAAATCAATATCCGCATCCTGGCAACGTCTAACCGCAATCTCCTGAATGAAGTAGAAGCCGGCACATTCAGAGAGGATTTGTTTTACCGCCTCAACGTGGTCAACCTAAACCTCCTGCCTCTGCGCGAGCGCCCTGCCGATATCATGGCCTTAGCAGATCATTTTGTTCGGAAATACGCCAAGGTAAATGGCTTGCCAACCAAACCTTTCACCGAGCAAGCGCGTCAATATCTCTCCAGGCATCACTGGAGTGGGAACGTACGTGAACTTGAAAACACAATGCACCGCGCTATTTTGCTTGCCGCTGGCCCTGAGATTGACGTCGAAGCCATTCGCCTTCCCGACGGCAGCCGTCTGCAGGGCAATGCATCGCCACAAACAGACATCAGCCAACAAGCAGCAAACACTGCCGAAGCGATAAGCCGCACTATGGTTGGGTCAACAGTGGCACAGGTAGAGCAAGGCTTGATCATTGATACGCTGGAACATTGCTTGGGCAATCGCACCCATGCCGCAAACATTCTAGGCATCTCTATCCGCACCTTGCGCAACAAACTCAAACAATACACCGATCAAGGCGTCGCCGTGCCCCTGCCCGGTGGCGAAGTCCGCGCATAGAGCCTTTACTTGATTAAAATCGTCTGACCGAAAGTTCGTTCATGAGTGATGTAACCACAACAAATTCCACAGCCTCAACCACAGGGTCACCACCCACTGGTGGCGGTTTCAATTTAGACGGAATACTCGCGCAGCTTGCTAAGCGTAGTGACTTGGTTCTGCCCTCAGGCATCTTGATCATCCTTGTGGTGCTCATTCTGCCCCTGCCTGCGTTTCTGTTGGACTTTTCACTCGCTATTTCGTTGACGTTTTCATTCCTTGTTTTGATGACGGCTCTCTTCATCAAGCGCCCGTTAGAATTCAGTGCCTTCCCAACGGTTTTGCTGATCGCTACCATGCTACGTCTAGCGTTGAACCTGGCCTCCACGCGATTGATCTTAAGCAAAGGGCATGAAGGTACAGATGCCGCTGGCGGTGTGATCGAAGCCTTCGGCAACTTCGTGATGCAAGGCAATGTCATCATCGGTGTCATCGTTTTTGCCATTCTTGTCATCGTCAACTTTGTCGTCATCACAAAAGGTTCTGGCCGGATTGCTGAAGTCGCCGCCCGCTTCGCCTTGGATTCAATGCCTGGCAAACAAATGGCTATTGATGCCGACCTGTCCGCAGGTTTGATCGATGAAGAAACAGCAAAACGGCGTCGCGCTGACGTTGAGCAAGAATCGGCCTTCTTTGGTGCCATGGACGGTGCGTCAAAATTTGTACGAGGCGATGCTGTCGCTGGCTTGCTCATCACCTTCATCAATGTCATTGGCGGTATCATCATTGGTGTAGGCCAAATGGAAATGAGCTTTGCCGATGCAGGCTCCACCTATTCCCTATTGACCATCGGGGATGGCCTCGTCAGTCAGATCCCCGCTTTGATCGTGTCTACGGCAGCCGGTCTTTTGGTGTCTAAAGCAGGCATCGAAGGCGCCGCAGACAAAGCGCTCTTCAGCCAGCTATCCCATTACCCACAAGCTCTGGGCATGTCGGCATTCGTCATGGCAATCATGGCATTTCTACCAGGTATTCCCGCCATTCCCTTCCTGTTGTTAGTCGGCGGGGCTGGAGGACTTTCCTACTACCTCATACAAAGTCGATCGCTAAAAGAAGAAGAAGACGTCAAAGCAGAACAGAGCAAGGTTGAGCTAGAATCTGCGGAACCGAAAGAAGAGCCCATTTCTGCCACATTAAAAATGGACGAATTGCGCCTTGAAATCGGCTACGGCCTGCTTCCCTTGATCAACGACAAAGAAGGTCAAAAGCTCACAGATCAGATTAAAGCCCTGCGCAAACAATTTGCCATCGACATGGGCTTTGTCATGCCGCCGGTCCGCATTCTCGACAACATGCAATTGGACGCCAATAAATACAGAATTTCCGTCAAGGAAGTCGAAGCCGGCTCGGGCGAAGTCTACATGCGTCAATTGCTTGTCATGGATCCTCACGGCAACAAAATTGACCTGCCCGGCATCACCACAAAAGAACCCGCTTTTGGCCTGCCAGCAACATGGATCGACGAAACACTCCGCGAAGAAGCCGCTTTCCGCGGTCTCACAGTGGTAGACCCTCCTACCGTATTGACCACGCACCTCACAGAAATCATCAAAGACAATATGTCTTACTTGCTGTCATACGGAGAAGTGCAGAAGTTGCTCGACGAATTGCCAAAGGGCCACAAAAAATTGCTCGACGATTTGATCCCATCTCAAATCAACGTCACGGGCATTCAACGTATCTTGCAGAACTTGCTGTCGGAACGTATTTCAATCCGCGATCTCCCTTCCATCATGGAAGGCATCGCAGAAGCAACAGGCCATACAAAA
>NVSO02000023.1 GCA_002401305.2 Rhodobiaceae bacterium
AAAATATCTCTCATCTTTTGTTTAGCACGCTCCAACCGCGTCGGGGCAATGTCGGCTTGGTCCATGCTGAGAGAAAGGTCCACGACAAAAACCAAGGGGGCTTGGTCTTGAATGAAGGGGGACACTGATTGACGCCACGTTGGACCTGCCATCGCGATGCTGGAGAGAAGGGCCACAAAGATCAGCATCGTTGTGGGGCGTAAAAACTTCGCAAGCCCCATTCCCGACACAAGATGGGGCAGGAGGTGTGGGGAAATGAAACCCGTCCAAAGGTGCAGGGGATGTGCCCCTCGCATCACGTAGAGAGCGGCGGTTAACGCGGGTATACACGCAAGCAACCACCAGGGGCGCAGGAAATGAAAATTGTCGATGAAGCCAGCGTCAAACATTTTCTCCCCCCTTCTTGGTTTGCTCTCGGCGCCATAAGGACCATGCGAGCATCAGGCTGAAGAAAATGGCGTTGAGTAGAATGCTTGCCCCGAAGAAATAGGCGAAGAGATCGCGGCGCGGGGCAAAGGTGATGGTTTCATATTCCGCAGGTTCTAATGCCTCAATCTGACTGTAGACATCTGCCAGTTCTGTTTGGTTCATGGCCAGATAGGCCCGCCCGCCCGTGATGCTGGCGATCTGGGCGAGCGTCTCAAGATCCAATGCGTCTTGGTCCAAACTTTCAAGGCTGCCAATGGCAATCGCGTAAATGCGAATATTTTGTGCTTTGGCGATACGGGCCGCTTCTAACGGTGGCACTTTGCTGTCGGTGTCATTGCCATCAGTCACCACAATCAACACTTTATGGGCACTGGTTGAGGCGCTGAAGAGTTTGATCCCTAGGCCAATCGCGTCCCCAAACCGCGTTTTGGGTCCTGCCATCCCCACTTCGGTTTCAGCCAGCAAGGTCATCCATGTTTTGAGGTCTGCCGTAAAAGGCGCTTGCAGGTAGGGCGCAGAGCCAAACACAATAAGGCCGAGACGGTCGCCTGCGCGTGACCTGGCAAAGGTTTCCAACACGCTTTTTGCGCCGTCCAGTCGAGAAATTAGGCTCGCATCGTCTGCAGAACCTTCGACCACAGTGGGTAGAAAATCTTTGGTTTCCATGGAACCGGAAAGGTCCACCGCCACCATCAGATCGCGCGCAGTTTTTTCTTGCACAACCGGCGTGCCAATCCAGACGGGCCGGGCTAAGGCTGAGACTAACAAACACCACGCCACGCCCAAGAAGATCTTTTGAACCCAAGAGCGTGCGGGCATAGCCACCCCGTCTTGCGGTACCTCTGACGAAATGGCCACTACACGCTCAAAGAACGGCACCCGAACGGACGCGCGACGCTCTTTGTAGGCCGGTAAAAACCAATAGGCTGCGATGGGCAGAAGAAGAGCTAGGAACATCCACGGCTGAGCAAACTCAAACATGTGTGCCCCCAGACTTGTCCACCGAGCTTTGTGTCGGTTGAGGCTTGTGCTCGGCCACCCACGCCTTAGCCGCGTGGATCACAGCTTGGGCTTCTTGCTCCGAAATCGCGCGGGCGGATGGCGGTCTATATGTCAAGTCATAGAGCACCTGAAAGGTCTGCTCTGACCAGAGCGGTGTTTGGGTTGTCGCGTTGAGAAACACCCGCCAGCGCTCCCCGGAGACCGCTACAACATTGCGACGGGGAAAAGCGTGGAGTGCTGTTGCACGCAAAATCTCTGGCAAAGCTTGGAGATGAATATGCCAGTTCTGCGTAAACCGTTCGTCCGTTACCTCAAGAGCCTCAAGGGCCGCGACGGCGTGGCGCCGATAGGCATTACGGTTCCATTTTTTGCGTATGTGATAGACCACAGCGCCCCCAACAAGGAGCAAGGCGCCCACCAAGAACCACCAACCGGGGCCCTGCGGCATGGCACTGATGGCGGCAGGACTGGAAATTTCTTCCAATCCTTTGAGGGCATAATTACCGAAGATTTTGGGGAACTCTAATGCCATGCGCCCCTCATCGTTTCATCTTGCGGTGACCAAAGGCCTGACGCAATTGAGGTGCTACTTCTTGGGCAGTACTTATGGGGACAACCGCGACGCCATGTTTGGCCAAGTCTTGCGAAATGGCTTTAGTGCGCGTTTCAAATGAGCGTGCGAACTCGGTCCGCAGCTTTGGCTTTGAGGCGTCTAACTCCATTTGCAAGACCCCATCACTCACCGGCATCTGGCCTTGGGTTGGCAATTGGGCTTCAAGGGGATCGACAACATGCAACACGACAAGATCATTGTGCTGGGCTAGACCCGTCGCTGTTTTGTAGGATTGCGCACTCCAGCCCGACAAGTCAGTGATCAAAACAATCAATTGGTCATGGGTGGTGAGACGACCGGCCTCTTGAAGCGCGTGGGCCATTTGACAGGGTGTGGTTGCGGGGGGAGACGAGAGGGATAAAGCTTGATTGGTCTTTTCGATGCCTCGCAGGAAGGCCACAAGCGTGCTTTGCAGATGGTGTGGTTTATATTCTTGCAGGCCCTCGTCGCCAAACACAATGCCGCCCACCCTGTCGCCTTCGCTGATCATACGCCATGCGATTAGGGCGGCGCACTCGGCGGCGGTCACAGACTTCATTTGGCGTTGGCTGCCAAAGAACATCGACGTGCGCTGATCTACGAGCAAAAGGGATGCGCGTTCTTTTTCTTCTGTGTAAGACCGCACAAAGGGTTTGCGCATGCGATTGGTCACTTTCCAATCGATGTTGCGAATATCGTCGCCCATTTGATATTGGCGCAATTCTTCGAAGTTTAAACCGCGACCCCGTAGACGTGCAGCGTAGCGTCCATGCAGCGGATTGCGCATCAATTGGCGCGGATGAAATGAAAACCCTCGCGCCTCAAACCGCAGTGCCAGAAGGGCCTTCAAATTGGTATAGGCACCAGAGGAATTGGTCTTATTGTGTGTCATTGACTATTCCTCCCTTTCTGCTGCGTGCTTGTTTGACTATCGAGCGCTCAGAAAATTCATGTTCAAGCGACCGCGACATGCGCCAATAGCTCGGCGACGGCGTCATCGGAGGTGATGCCATCGGCCAGCGCCTCATAGGTTAGAATGAGGCGGTGACGCAGGACAGCGGTTGCAACTGCACGCACATCATCTGGATCGACAAAATCGCGTCCATCCAACCAAGCGTGGGCTCTGGCACAAATGTCCAATGCGATTGTCGCACGCGGGCTTGAGCCCACCTCTATCCAATTTTGAAGTTTGTCGTTTTGGCGTCCCCGCTCCCGTGTCGCCATGATGAGGGCGGCAATGTAGTGATCGACATTTGGGGACACATGAACCGAGTGGACCTGTGCACGCGCATCAAACACGGCTTGCTCATCCACCGTCACATCTGGAACGAAGGGGGAGCCGGCTTCTTCCTTGCGCATCAGCGCGATGATTTTGAGCTCTCCCTCAAAGTCTGGATATCCCAATGAGACCTTGAGCAGAAAACGATCCATCTGCGCTTCGGGAAGCGGATAGGTGCCTTCTTGCTCAATCGGGTTTTGGGTTGCCAACACCATGAAGAGATCTGGCAGAGGATATGTTTTCCCGGCAACCGTGATTTGTCGCTCACCCATCGCTTCTAAAAGAGCGGATTGCACTTTGGCCGGCGCTCGGTTGATTTCATCTGCCAGCACGAGATTGTTAAAGAGCGGCCCGGGCTGAAAAGTCAGCTTATCGCCCTGCCCATCGTCGCGGTAAATCTCCGTGCCCGTCACGTCGGAGGGCAAGAGGTCTGGTGTAAATTGAATGCGGCCTAGGCTGGCGGACAAAGCGCTGGACAGCACCTTAATGGCGCGTGTTTTTGCTGTTCCGGGCAAACCTTCCAACAAGACGTTTCCGTTGGCAAGCAGCGCGATCAACAGAAAGTGGACCAGCTCCTCCTGACCAATGATGGCTGCGTTGAGATTTTTCTCAATCGAATGGAAGGCGGCTCTGGCGTCCATGAGATGCTACTTTGATTTGATTTCAAATAGTGGTCACGCCCATCGTGACATAAGAAATGCCCCCGTCCAACTGTGTTGAACGAGGGCACCCAACGAACCCGTCTTATTGTTTTTTCTGGCGCGCTGAATTGGCTTCCAACATGTTCATGAACTTTTCAAAGTCCTGATCAATCGTGAAGGAGGCTGGACGCTGACTTGGTGGATACGCCACAAATGTGCTCAAGAACTGACGCAAAGCACCTGCCCCTTGGAAAATGCGCGGTCCGCGGTCTGCCCACCATTCGTTATAGGCATTGGAGTCTGTATCTGCCCGCTCGAATGGATCCCGACGTAGATTGAAGAGTTTCGGGATGCGCAAGAAGACAAAGGGCTCGCGCCATACATCAAAACGATGTGCCCGTTGCTCGGCAAAGACTGTTTTCCAATCTCCAACACGCACGCCAACTGGCTTGCCGTCATCGCTGAAGTAGAAAAACTCGTTACGAGGACCTTTTTTCGCTTTGCCTTTTAGGTAGGGCACAAAATTGTATCCATCCAGCATGGCTTTATAGGTCGTGTCGCCAATCTTCTTCCCTTTGAGCAAATCTTTCTTGATGTTTGCATCACCGGCGACCGCCATAAATGTCGGTGTCCAGTCAAGGTGCGAAATGATTGTGTTGGAGATGGTTCCTGGTTTCACTTTACCGGGCCAACGCACCATCATTGGAACGCGGAAGCCGCCTTCCCAATTGGTGTTCTTCTCGCTGCGGAACGGTGTAATCGCAGCATCAGGCCATGTGTTGAAGTGAGGGCCATTGTCTGTTGTGTACAAAACAATGGTGTTGTCGGCGATGCCTAGCTCGTCCAATTTGTCGAGTAGTTGACCGACATGATCATCATGCTCCAACATCGCATCATTGTAGAAGCCTTGACCTGAACGGCCCATCGATTCTGGTTTGGTGTGCGTGCGAAAGTGCATGCGGGTTGAGTTATACCAAACAAGGAACGGCTTATCATTGTCTACGGATTTATCCATGAACTTGATCGCTGCGTTCACAGTTTCTTCGTCCACTGTTTCCATCCGCTTGCGGGTCAGGGCACCGGTATCTTCGACGCGACCATCCGCATAAGAGTGGATGACACCGCGAGGTCCCATCTTCTCGCGAAAGCCCGGTGTCTGTGGGTAATCTTCGTGCTCAGGCTCTTCTTCTGCATTCAAGTGATACAGATTGCCAAAGAATTCATCGAAACCGTGGTTGGTTGGCAAAAACTCGTCTTTGTCGCCCAGATGGTTTTTCCCGAATTGACCGGTAGCGTAGCCCAGTGGTTTGATCATTTCTGCCAAAGTTGGGTCGCTGGCTTGAAGGCCTTTTTCGGCGCCCGGCAAACCAACTTTCGTCAAGCCTGTGCGCAGAGGGTGCTGACCAGTGATGAAGGCTGACCGCGCGGCTGTGCAGCTTTGCTCGCCGTAGGAGTCCGTAAATAACATACCCTCAGCCGCGATGCGGTCGATGTTTGGCGTTTTGTAGCCCATCAATCCACGGCTATACTCACTGATATTTGTAATACCGATGTCATCGCCCATAATGATGAGAATGTTTGGCTTGCTTGCTGCCTGGGCTGTGCCCGTGAGCGCTAAACCCATCGCACAAGTGGCAATAAGCAAGCTCGTTGCCCTACTCAAAATCTTGATCATCAGGCCCTCCTACTATTCATAAAATTGATAAAGCTAATTTATTTCAGTTATTTCAACAAGTTAGCTGTGTAACTTAGG
>NVSO02000230.1 GCA_002401305.2 Rhodobiaceae bacterium
CAGGGGGTGTGGTGACAGCTGGTTTGGCCATGTATGACACAATGCAATACATCCGCCCGAAGGTGTCGACCGTTTGTACCGGGCAAGCCGCCTCGATGGGTTCGCTTTTGTTGACCGCCGGTGCTGATGGCATGCGTTTTGCGCTGCCAAATGCTCGGGTGATGGTTCACCAACCACTAGGTGGCTATCAGGGGCAGGCGACGGATATTGAAATCCATGCGCGTGAAACCATTGCCATCCGCGATCGTCTTTACAATATCTACGTCAAACACACCGGCAAAACCTTTGAAGAAGTTAAAGAGGCGCTAGAGCGTGATAACTTTATGTCACCGGAACAGGCCTTAGAGTTTGGTTTGATCGATAAAGTAGGTGCAACTCGCGAAGATTTTGGTACAGATACACCAAGCGAATAAAATTTAGGTCAGGCGGTGTTTGGCACCGCCTGACCATTGCATGTTGGAGGGATGGCGTTGAGCGATGTGCTATTATCTTCGCTAAATGAAACGCTTTAGTGTGCAATCAGCAGTTGCTGGTCACCTAATTGACAACAGCGATACGCCTGAATTAATGGATTCTTGATCCTCAGGCCTCTAACATGGGTGGTCAATTGGGTGAGAGCGTGGAGAATGGCTCAAAATTTTCCTCTTCATCAACTGGCAGGGAATTTGCTACAATTAAGTCGACGCTAGTAAATAGTGGCCTCGATTGATTGCTCGAACAGAATGAGATGGATTATTCAACTGGATGATCCTGTAAAAATGTAGAGTGGTTGAGGTCTAAAGCGGTGTCTTGCGAAAGACGCAGGAGATCAGGTTTAGAACCTTAGGCACGGGCCATACGGCCTTTTAAAATTAGGACCCATTGGCACTGCGCCATTCGGGAACAAGGACTGGCTTTCGAGCCAAGGAGTATGCATGAGCAAGGTGAGCGGCGGCGATTCCAAGAACACTCTTTATTGTTCTTTTTGCGGGAAAAGTCAGCACGAAGTGCGTAAATTGATTGCAGGTCCAACTGTATTCATCTGTGATGAATGTGTTGAACTTTGCATGGATATTATCCGCGAAGAGAATAAGAGCTCCCTCGTCAAATCGCGAGACGGTGTGCCAACACCACAAGAAATCAAAAAAGTTCTGGACGATTATGTGATCGGCCAGGTTGAAGCCAAGCGCGTCTTAGCGGTAGCGGTACACAACCACTACAAACGCCTCGCGCATGCGTCGAAAAACAACGACGTGGAATTGGCTAAATCAAATATCATGCTGATCGGCCCAACCGGTTGCGGTAAGACGCTTCTTGCTCAAACCTTGGCGCGGATCATTGACGTACCTTTCACAATGGCAGATGCCACGACATTGACCGAAGCCGGCTATGTTGGGGAAGATGTGGAAAACATCATTCTCAAATTGCTTCAAGCAGCCGACTACAATGTGGAACGCGCTCAGCGTGGGATTGTTTACATCGATGAGGTCGATAAGATCTCCCGTAAATCAGACAACCCCTCCATCACCCGTGACGTATCGGGTGAGGGTGTGCAACAGGCGTTGCTGAAAATCATGGAAGGCACCGTGGCTTCTGTGCCTCCACAAGGCGGACGTAAGCATCCTCAGCAAGAGTTTTTGCAGGTGGATACAACAAACATCCTCTTTATCTGTGGCGGCGCATTCGCGGGTCTTGAGCAAATCATTTCCCAACGAGGCCAAGGGTCATCCATCGGCTTCGGTGCGAAAGTGGAAGGGCCAGAGGAGCGGCGTACGGGCGACGTTTTAGCTGAACTAGAGCCCGAAGATCTGCTCAAATTTGGTCTCATCCCAGAATTTGTAGGTCGGATGCCTGTGCTGGCTACATTGCGTGATTTGGACGAAGAAGCGCTTGTGACCATTTTGACAGAGCCGAAAAATGCGCTGACGAAGCAATATGAGCGTCTTTTCGAAATGGAAAATGTCAGGCTGACATTCTCAGAAGAGGCCCGCAAAGCAATTGCCAAGAAAGCAATTCTGCGTAAAACGGGTGCCCGTGGTCTCCGCTCCATTTTGGAATCGATTCTCCTCGACACAATGTTTGACCTTCCCGCAATGGAAGGGGTCGAAGAAGTTGTGATCAGTGCAGAAGTGGTCGAAGGCGATGCCACCCCGCTTTATATCTACGGAGAAAGCTCCAAAGACGTGGAAAGCAGCGCATAAACGGGGTTTATGAGCTCACCATTTGTAGAATTGGTGGGTTTTAAGTTAAAACATTTTGAAATGGCCTTGAAAGCAAATGCTCTCAGGGCCATTTTCTTATCAATGATAACTTTTTTGTCGCGTCAGCACATTTTTGGAAAAAGAGCAAAATTTCACAAAATTGGCCAAAAAACACAAAAATAGCGCAAAAAAGGCGCTTTATGCACAGTTTTGCTCAACATTCATTCAGCAATCATATGTAAAAATGCGCTACTAATAGACGTGAAAGCCTACTTTACTAAATAGGATCAAAGCATGACGGATCGTGAAGACCAATTCCCTACAAGCAGCGACGACGACGGAACGAAGAAAACCATTTCTGCCGGGCCGCTGCCTGTTCTCCCTTTACGCGACATTGTGGTATTTCCCCACATGATCGTGCCGCTCTTTGTGGGTCGGGAGAAGTCTGTACGGGCACTGGAAGAGGTCATGCAGGACGACAAGCAGATTTTGCTAGTCGCACAAAAGAATGCCTCAGATGATGATCCGAGCGCAGACGAGATCTATGAACTGGGCACCGTTGGCCAGGTTCTACAGCTTCTCAAACTTCCCGATGGCACGGTTAAAGTGTTGGTCGAAGGGATTGCGCGCGCGCGGATCGAAAGCTTCACCGAGAACACAGAGTTTTTTGAAGCCATTGTGGAACCAGTGGTCGATGATGAGCCTGAGAGCGATCAAATTGAAGCGCTTGCACGTACGGTGATCGGTCAGTTCGAAGGCTATGTGAAGCTCAACAAAAAAGTGGCACCAGAAGTCATCGGCTCTGTGTCCCAAATTGATGAGCACGCCAAATTGGCAGACACGATTGCCAGTCACCTCAATATCAAAATTTCTGAGAAACAAGAGCTTCTCGAAATGCACCGCACATCCGAACGGTTGGAGCGGATCTATTCGTTGATGGAAGGCGAAATTTCAGTCCTTCAAGTAGAGAAAAAAATCCGCAGCCGTGTGAAACGCCAGATGGAGAAAACACAGCGCGAGTATTATCTCAACGAACAGCTTAAAGCGATTCAGAAGGAATTGGGCAATGACGGTGGCGAGGATGGCAAGGATGATATTGCCGAACTCGAAGAGCGCATTGAAAAAACCAAGCTCACAAAAGAAGCGCGCGAAAAAGCAATCAGCGAAGTCAAAAAACTCAAACAGATGAGCCCGATGTCGGCTGAAGCAACTGTTGTGCGCAACTACCTGGATTGGATGCTGTCCATTCCATGGAAGAAACGCGGCCGTGTGAAAAAAGATATCAATGCCGCTGAAGAAATTCTTGATGCGGAACATTACGGGCTTGAGAAAGTCAAAGAACGGATACTTGAATATCTTGCGGTGCAACAGCGTACCAATAAGTTAAAAGGTCCTATCCTTTGCCTCGTAGGCCCTCCAGGCGTTGGTAAAACCTCTTTGGGTAAATCCATTGCTAAAGCGACCGGCCGTGAATTTGTACGTCTCTCCTTGGGTGGCGTACGTGACGAAGCTGAAGTGCGCGGTCACCGTCGGACCTACATTGGGTCAATGCCAGGCAAGATCATTCAGTCGATGAAAAAGGTAAAACACACCAATCCACTCTTCTTGCTCGACGAGATCGACAAGATGGGCGCGGACATGCGTGGCGATCCTTCGGCGGCTTTGTTGGAGGTCTTGGACCCCGAACAAAACGGCACATTCGTCGATCATTATCTGGAAGTTGAATATGACCTTTCAGACGTCATGTTTGTAACCACGGCGAACACGCTCGACATTCCAGCCCCATTGATGGATCGGATGGAGATCATTCGCCTTGCGGGTTACACCGAAGATGAGAAGCAGGAAATTGCGCGCCGCTACATGATTTCAAAAGCACGCGAGAACCACGGCCTACGTGACGGTGAGTGGGAGCTGAGAGACGATGCCCTTAAAGCCTTGGTGAGCACCTACACTCGCGAAGCCGGTGTGCGTAACTTGGAACGTGAGATCAATAATTTGGCGCGTAAAGCGGTCAAAGAAATTTTGACCAAAAAGGATGTTACGCAGGTTATTGTGACGTTGGACAATTTGGCTGATTTTGCAGGCGTTCCTAAATTTCGTCATGGTGAAGCTGAGCGTGAAGATCAGGTGGGAATCGTAACAGGTCTGGCTTGGACAGAGATGGGCGGCGAGTTGTTGACCATTGAGGCTGTGAAGGTTCCAGGTAAAGGCAAAATGACCATCACGGGGAACCTGAAAGATGTGATGAGAGAATCAATCTCTGCGGCGAACTCTTATGTGAAGTCGCGGTCCGCTCAATTCGGCATCGAACCACCTTTGTTCGACCGCAATGACATTCACGTCCACGTGCCAGAGGGGGCGACACCAAAAGACGGTCCGTCAGCCGGTGTGGCGATGGCAACGGCTATTGTGTCGGTGCTGACAGGCATTCCAATTCGTAAAGACATCGCCATGACAGGTGAAATCACCCTGCGGGGGCGTGTGCTGCCCATTGGTGGATTGAAAGAAAAGCTGTTGGCAGCTCTTCGAGGCGGCATCAAAAAAGTGATGATTCCTGAAGATAATGCGAGAGATTTGGTCGATATTCCTGACAACGTAAAGAATCAGTTGGAGATCGTTCCGGTCGCAACTGTGGATGAGGTGCTCAAAAACGCCCTCACGCGCATGCCAGAACCGATCGAATGGGATGAAGAAGCCTATGCCGCACAGCAGGCTGCAGCACGTGATGGCAATGCGACTTCTAAGGATGTTACTGCTCACTAATCCCTTATAATCGTTAGATAATTAGCCCCTGGACACCTTAGTGTTTGGGGGCTTTTTTCGCCCACATAAATTTCATCCACAGGATTAAGACAGTACTTAAGGATGAAAACGGCGGGATTCCGCGATTTTCTTTTGACCCAAGGGAAAAGAGAAGGTTAGAGTCAGTGCCTAACCAACGATCCACCCGGAAAAAGGGGCCCGATGTGAATAAAAATGATCTCATCGCTCATGTAGCTGATGCCACTGAACTGTCTAAGGCAGATGCGACCAAAGCAGTTGACTGCGTCTTCGAAACAATTACCTCAACGCTGACGAATGGCGACGAAGTCCGGTTGGTCGGATTTGGTACCTTCTCAGTGTCCCAACGTGCTGCGACCGAAGGTCGTAACCCACGTACAGGGGAGAAGATTCAAATCCCAGCCTCCAAGCAGCCTAAATTTAAAGCAGGCAAAGGCTTGAAGGACTCTGTAAACGCGTAAGCGCTTTCAGCATTAGAAATATGAAAAGGCCGGTCTTTGGATCGGCCTTTTTGTTTGCCTGCTTGCTCAATCGCTAAAGACCCCGCAA
>NVSO02000231.1 GCA_002401305.2 Rhodobiaceae bacterium
AGCCCAAACCGTTCCCGCATCAGGTGCGAGCCCGTCTGGTGTTGAGGGGGCGCTTGTAAGGGGAGAGGGCGGCAAAGCACGTCCAATTTCCCTCGCTGACATTGCCTCTCGACAAGAAATTTCTCTTTCCTATCTCGAGCAATTATTTGCCCGACTACGCCGAGCTAATTTGGTGACGTCTGTGCGCGGACCCGGCGGCGGCTATCTTCTAAGCCATCGTGCGGATGAGACGCGTATTTCCGACATCATTATTGCCGTAGATGAGCCCCTGCAAGCTACGCGGTGTAAGCCGGGTTCAGCATCAGGGTGTTTGTCCGATCATTCGCGTTGCCTCACCCATGATCTGTGGGATGAGTTGAGTCACCAAATTCACGTGTTCCTAAGTTCCGTTTCTTTAGGGGATGTGATCGAGGGGCGGTTACGTCAAAAACCAAATTTCATAGATAACTTGCCACCCACCACACCAGCCTCCCAATCCGAGGCTGGCACCAGTGAGGGGCCTTCACCCGAACTACCAGAACTACGCACGAATACTGGCTAGAAAAACACTTAAAACAATTCAGTTCGACGAAAGGCTCACCGGCATAATGTCTCGTCATGTCTATCTTGATTATAACGCTACAGCTCCTCTGCGCGGCCAAGCCCGTGCTGCGATGGAGCGGGCCATGGAGGTCGGCGCAAATGCGTCCTCTGTGCACACGCCCGGTCGCACCGCGCGGGGTGTAATCGAGACCGCACGAGAAGCCGTGGGCGCGCTGATCGGTACCAGACCTGCCAATGTGATTTTCACCAGCGGGGGCACCGAAGCCAATAACTTGGGTCTTGAACAAGCGCAAGCTTTGGGCTGCGAGCGTGTGTTGGTCGGCGCAACTGAACATCCCGCAATTGGGGACGCCGCCGTACGGGCAGGCCTCGCCGTAACAGTTCTGCCTTGTGATCAGAACGGCGTTTTAGATATGGCTGTGGTGGCGCAGGAACTTGCAAAACCGGGCCGCGCCTTTGTCGCTGTGATGCATGCTAATAATGAAACCGGTGCCATTCAGCCGATAGACGCCCTTGCAAAGGCCGTACGTGACGCCGAAGGAATATTACTTTCTGACTGTGTGCAAAGCCTTGGAAAACTACCTATTGATTTGCAGACTTTCGGCCCACATATGATCACCATATCGGCCCATAAAATTGGCGGGCCTCAAGGAATTGGCGCGCTGGCGCTGGCCCAAGACATCCCCGTCGCGCCGATCAATAAAGGCGGCGGTCAAGAACGAGGTCGCAGAGGCGGAACCGAAAACCTCATAGGCATTGCAGGTTTTGGCGGTGCTGCTCAGGCCGCACGGGTGCAATTACACGAAGGGCATTCCGCTGATCTGTCGACGATCCGCGACGCTTTCGAAATGCGGTTGCAGCAAGCGGCACCAGACCTTGTTGTGTTCAGCAAAAATGTTGAGCGATTACCAAATACGAGCTGCTTTTCGGCACCAAGCTTGGATGCGGAAAAATTGCTCATGACGTTAGATCTAGCCGGCTTTGCGGTAAGCGCTGGATCAGCCTGTTCATCAGGTAAAGTAAGCCGTTCTCATGTGCTGCGTGCGATGGGAATTGAAGATAATTTGGCGTTGGGTGCAATCCGGGTTTCCACCGGGTGGCAAACCGACGCAGACGATGTAACTAAACTGGCAGATTGTTGGCTAGCCGCGTATAGACGTGCACAAGCCACCAACGCTGCCGCGTGAGTTAGGAAAGACCGATGGCCGTTCAAGAGACAGTCGAAACAGTAGAAGAAACCGGTAAATACAAATACGGGTTTACAACGGATATTGAATCCGAACTTGCTCCCAAAGGGTTGAGCGAGGACATCGTTCGTTTCATCTCCGCTAAAAAAGATGAACCTGAATGGATGTTGGAATGGCGGTTGGACGCCTATCGTCGCTGGTTGACGATGGAAGAACCAACGTGGGCCATGGTTGATTATCCAAAAATTGATTTTCAGGATCTTCACTATTATGCCGCTCCAAAAGAAATGGAAAAACTGAACAGCTTGGATGAAGTTGATCCCAAGTTGCTCGAAACCTATGAAAAGCTGGGTATCCCGCTCAATGAGCAGATGCTGCTGGCCGGTGTCGCTGTAGATGCTGTGTTCGACTCCGTTTCTGTGGTGACAACCTTTAAAGAAAAACTCGCAGAAGTCGGCGTGATCTTTTGTCCCTTCTCAGAAGCTGTGCGCGAGCATCCAGAGCTTGTCAAAAAATACCTCGGCTCAGTTGTTCCCAAGTCGGACAATTATTACGCAACGCTCAATTCCGCAGTTTTTTCTGATGGGTCATTCGTCTACATTCCAAAAGGCGTACGTTGCCCAATGGAACTGTCGACCTATTTCCGGATCAACGAAGCCAACACGGGCCAATTTGAACGCACTCTCATCATCGCAGAAGAGGGCTCCTATGTGAGCTATCTGGAAGGCTGCACAGCCCCGCAACGTGATGAAAACCAATTGCATGCAGCGGTCGTTGAGCTGGTGACAATGGATGATGCGGAGATCAAATATTCAACGGTTCAAAATTGGTATCCCGGCGATGAAGATGGCAAGGGCGGTATCTATAATTTCGTGACCAAGCGCGGAGATTGCCGTGGGGCACGGTCCAAAATTTCATGGACCCAAGTTGAAACGGGGTCGGCCATTACATGGAAATACCCTAGCTGCATTTTGCGCGGCGAGGGAAGCGTGGGGGAATTTTATTCCATCGCCATTTCCAATAATTACCAGCAGGTCGACAGCGGCACCAAGATGATCCATTTGGGTAAAAACACATCAAGCCGGATCATCTCCAAAGGTATTTCAGCCGGGCGGTCAACAAGCACCTATCGCGGATTGGTGAGCGTGCACCGCAAGGCCGACGGGGTGCGTAATTTCACCCAATGCGATTCATTGCTGATCGGTGACCAATGTGCGGCGCACACAGTGCCTTACATTGAGAGCAATAACCCAACAGCAATCATGGAACATGAGGCAACAACCTCGAAGATCAGTGAAGACCAACTCTTCTATTGCCGCCAACGTGGGCTTGGCGAAGAAGATGCAGTGGCTCTACTGGTCAACGGTTTTTGTCGCGATGTGCTTCAGCAACTTCCTATGGAGTTTGCGGTTGAAGCACAAAAATTGGTAGCAATTAGTCTTGAAGGCAGCGTTGGCTGATCAAACGGAGCGGAGAATAGCATGTTAGAAATTAAAGACCTGCACGTTGAAGTCGGCGGCAAAGAAATTTTGAAGGGCTTGAGCCTAACTGTGAACGCGGGTGAAGTGCACGCAATCATGGGTCCCAATGGGGCTGGTAAAAGCACGTTGGCCTATTTCATGGCGGGACGTGAAGGCTACAAACATATCAGCGGCAGCGTGACCTATAAGGGTCAGAACCTGTTGGATATGGCAATTGAAGAGCGTGCCTCTGCAGGCGTCTTCTTAGCGTTTCAATATCCGATTGAAATCCCTGGCGTAACCACAATGACGTTTCTCAAAACAGCCGTAAATGCACAGCGTAAAGCACGCGGTGAAGAAGAATTAGATGCCGTCCGGTTTTTGAAATTGGTGCGCGTAAAAGCAAAAGCGCTCAATATTTCTGATGATATGCTGCGTCGTCCTCTCAATGTCGGGTTCTCCGGTGGCGAGAAGAAGCGCGCCGAGACTTTGCAAATGTCGCTCTTAGAGCCCGCACTGGCTGTATTGGATGAAACAGATTCTGGGCTTGATATCGATGCGCTTAAAATTGTGGCCGAGGGTGTCAATGCGTTGCGGTCGCCTGATCGTGCGATGATCGTCATCACTCACTATCAACGGCTTCTCGACTACATTGTGCCCGACAAAGTGCATGTATTGAGCAATGGTCGGGTTGTGCGTTCTGGCGGCAAAGAATTGGCGATGGAGTTGGAAGAAACCGGTTACGGTGAGATTAGCGCGAGTGCTGCTCAATGACAGTTCAATCCGACAGCTACCTGAAACCATTTGAAGCGGTGACCCATGCTGGCGATCCCGATTGGTTGCTAGCGCAACGCGCTCGGGCGCTCACGCACTTCCAAGAAACAGGCTTTCCACACCGCCGCGTGGAAGCTTGGCGTTATTCAGACCTGTCCCGCGCGGTCCAGTCTGACTACGCGCCAGCTGTGCCCAGCACTCAAACGCTGGAGCTGGATGCATCCTTTGCGGCGCTTAAGCCGCATCAATTGGTTTTCGTAAACGGGTTTTTGAGACCAGATCTGTCTGAC
>NVSO02000232.1 GCA_002401305.2 Rhodobiaceae bacterium
ACGCAGATGAACTGGATTAATAATGTTGTCCGCCCAAAGATTACGAATGTTTTCAAAAAGCGGGACACCCCAGATAATCTTTGGCACAAATGTTCCAATTGCGGGGACATGATTTTCCACCGTGATTTTGCAGCCAATCTCAAAATTTGTAGCAGTTGCAACCATCATGCACGGCTGGATACAGATGCGCGACTGGGTCAACTTTTCGACAATAATCAATACACAGTCTTCGACATTCGTCAGGTCCAGCATGATCCGCTGAAATTTCGCGATCAACGCAAGTATTCTGACCGGCTGAAAGATAACCGCGCCAAAACAGGCAAACCTGATGCTGTGACAGTTGCCCATGGGCCGCTCGACGGCACAGAAGTTATTGTTGCCGTGCAGGACTTTTCCTTTATGGGCGGGTCTTTAGGCATGGCTGCGGGTGAAGCGATTGTGCGCGGCGCTGAAGAAGCGCTTGCGCGACGCTGTCCTTACGTTCTCATCGCTGCTTCGGGCGGCGCACGTATGCAGGAAGGGATTTTGTCTCTGATGCAAATGCCGCGCGCCACTGTTGCTGTGCAATTGTTGCGCGAAGCTGGCCTGCCGTTCTTGGTGGTGCTGACGGACCCGACAACGGGGGGCGTGATGGCTTCTTATGCGATGCTCGGTGATGTTCATATTGCCGAACCCGGCGCGCTCATTGGTTTCTCTGGCCCACGGGTGATTGAGCAAACCATTCGCGAAAAACTTCCAGCAGGTTTCCAACGCGCTGAGTTCTTGCTGGAGCACGGCATGGTGGACATGGTTGTGCATCGTCACCAGCTCAAAGAGAAGCTTTCCAAGCTAATCCGCGTTCTCATGCACCGTCCCGGTACGGATGGGTCCATGACCAGCATTCCCCTTCCTGTGGTAAGTGATCCAGATGCAGGGACCCCGCCCGCCATTATCTAGGGCGATGACAAGGATATAGTGCGGTGACCGCCTCTTTTGACAATGATATGAACCGCCCAAAGACAAATGACACGTCAAATTTCAGCGACGCTATTCTTGACCGACTGGGCAAGTTGCATCCAAAGTTGATCGACTTGTCTTTGGACCGAGTGCACCGCTTGCTGGCGGCTTTGGGCCACCCGGAAAAACAGGTGCCGCCGGTTGTGCATATTGCCGGAACCAATGGTAAAGGGTCCACGCTGTCCTATCTGCGGTCTATGGCAGAGGCGGCTGGGCTTAAAGTACACGCCTATATCTCTCCCCACTTGGTGCGTTTTCACGAACGTATTTATGTGGCGGGACAAGATATTTCTGAACCTGATTTGGTGACGGTGCTGGAAGAATGCGAACGGGTGAATGACGGTGCGCCCATTACCTATTTTGAAATTACGACAGTTGCCGCCTTCTTGGCCTTTTCGCGCACCCCGGCCGATCTTCTGTTGCTCGAGGTTGGACTTGGCGGACGGCTAGACACCACCAATGTAATTGACGCGCCTGCGGTCAGTGTGATCACGCCGATTGGCTTGGATCATCAACAATTTTTGGGCGATACGGTTGACCTTATTGCAGGTGAAAAAGCCGGAATTTTGAAAGCCAATTGTCCCGCTGTTATCGGACCTCAAGAAGACAGCGTGCGCGAGGTTCTGGAACGAACGTGCGACCGGCTGGGCGTGACACCTCTTTTTGCGGGCCAAGATTTTCAAGTCTATGAAGAACATGGGCGCTTGGTTTATCAGGATGACTTTGGGCTGCAAGACCTTCCCCTGCCCCGCCTCACCGGACGCCACCAAATTGACAATGCGGGAACAGCACTAGCTGTTTTGGCGGCATTGCCGACAGAGCTTTCCGAGCGCATTGATGACGACGCCCGTGCCAAGGGCTTACGCACTGTGCAATGGCCTGCCCGGTTGCAACGGCTCAAAACGGGGCCGCTGTTTGACCTTCTACCAGAAGGGACAGAGCTTTGGCTTGATGGGGGACATAATCCTGCGGCAGGCACAGCGCTTGCGCAATCTTTGGCGGAAATGAATGACCGAGACGGCAAGCCCTTGCATATGATTATGGGCATGCTGGAAACCAAAGACGCGGCGGGTTATCTGCGGCCTTTCGATGGGCTAGTGCGGAGTTTGCGGACATTGACCATTCCTGAAGAACCCGGCAGTGCCTCAGCCCAATCCCTTGTGGATGCGGCGGTACGGGCGGGGCTTACGGCGCAGGCGGCGGCCAACCTCGCTCATGCCTTGCAGGACATTACCGCAATTACGGCGGGCACTCCTGCACGCATTTTGATCTGTGGGTCGCTTTATTTGGCGGGGCAGGTTTTGCGAGAGAACGGGTAGCGGCTTTCCTTGCGGAGAGATGGATTACCGGAACAAGTCCGATAATGACGCTTCTATGGAGGACGCCTTTGGGGCAATGACGTGTCGTTGAGAGGACATGCAAAAGCCGGCCTCGATGAGACCGGCTTTTAGAATTTCAAACCAAATCGATTAGATGGATTCTTTGATCCACTCAGCGATTTTGTTTTTTGGCAATGCGCCGACTTTCGTTGCAGCGACTTGGCCATCTTTGAAAATCATCATGGTTGGAATGCCGCGCACACCAAATTTAGTTGGGGTGTTTGGATTCTCATCGATGTTGATTTTCGCGATGGTGACATCACCGCCCATTTCAGCGGCAAGCTCTTCCAAAGACGGGCCGATTTGTTTACATGGGCCACACCATTCGGCCCAGAAGTCCACAAGAACAGGACCTGACGCATCAATCACATCGGTTTCGAAGCTGGCGTCTGTGACTTTAGTGGTGCTCATAATATACCTCATTAAATTGGCTTACACCTCACGGGGAAGCGTGTTTTGGATTTGAACTGAATCTAGGAACCCTATGGACGAAGGTCAACCTCGCTCACGGGGGTGTGATCATTCGCCTGACATTTTGGCGCATTATTTAGGGGAAAACCTTCTCCATAAGCTCAGGAGGGATTTCCATCAAATCGGGCCCATCTGTCCATAAAAGCCAGCAAGTGACCTGTTTTTCAGGGTAGGCGCGTCGCAAAAGAGCGCGGTAAGCGGCCATTTGAGCGATATAGGCGGGTGCAATGTCTTGGGCTGATTTTGCGGCAGGCCGATTGGTTTTAAAGTCGATAATGGCAATTTCTGTGGGTGTTTCCAATAAACGGTCCACCTGACCCGCCATCACAACAGTCCCGCCTTCCCGAATAATTTCGCCCGTTAGTGGCACTTCTGCACGTGAACCGGGCCCAAAGAGTGGTGCGAATCGCTCATCTTCCAAGATGGGTAAGGTTGCTGCGGCAATTTCAGTGCGCTCGGTTTCACTCAGCCCATGCAAGGTTTGAGAAAGAAAACGCTGGGTCGCGGGCGCGCGGTCGGCTTGCGGTAATTCAGGCAAGAGCTGAAGCAGTCTGTGAATGAGGCGACCGCGTTTATATCGATCTGGATTGGCCGCTTGTAGGGGCGACAGGGCAACCGGCTCTTGCGTCCCTTCCAACGGCAAATGGGACGGGGCAAGGGGGCGACTTGGGGTTGGCTCGCTTGCCGGAGGGGCTTTAATCCACAGAGGCAAAGGTATTGGCGTGCGCGCCGTATGGCCACCGGACTCTGTTTGTGCCGCCTTGGTTGGGACCTCACCTAAGCGCCAGATGGTGTGGCCATCATCCTGTTTTATCTCTTCGGCTTGGGGGCAGATCGCTGCGGACGCCAAATCATACCAACAGCCTTGGGGCATGGCGCGGCTGTTTTCATATCCGGTAATGTAAAGGCGATCTTCGGCGCGGGTCATCGCAACATAGAGCAAGCGGCGATGTTCTTCTGAGGCGCGTTCGGCGATGCGCTCGCGGGCAGCCCCTGCATTGGCGTCATCATGCTTTTTGGCCCCCACCCACAGAGGCGGCAATTCGGGAACGTCAAGATCATAGAGCTTGGCTTGCAGGCCACTGGCCGCGGGCAAGGTGCAGGTGTCTGGCAAAAAGACGATGGGCGCCTCTAGGCCTTTGGCCCCGTGCACGGTCATGACGCGGACTTCATTGCGGCCTTGGTCATGCTCGCGTTTGATTTGTACTTCTGCACTGTCTAACCAATGGAGGAAACCTTGCAAGGAGGCGGGGTGGGCGCGCTCAAATTCCAAGGCGAGCTGCATCAGTTCGTCTATGGGATCGGCGGCGTCTGGACCTAATTGGGCGAGTAGTTTTTCGCGACCGTGTTCTGCGATCAGCACATCGGCAAAAAACTCATAAGGGCGCACACGGTCAGCCTTGGCGCGCACATGGGAGAGGAAAGCGAAGGCTTTGGCAATATGGGGCGCATCGCGTTCTTGCCGCAAGATCGTGCGCCACAAGGTGTGATGTCCCCGACCATTTGCAAGGTCGAACAATTGCTCTTCGGTCCACCGCAGAAGCGGAGACTTGAGAACCGTTGCCAGCGTTAAATCATCCTCCGGCAGCAAAGCAAAGCGGGCAAGGGCAAGAAGGTCCATCACCGCGATTTGCTCGGTCAGGATCATACGGTCAGCCCCGGCGACAGGAATGGCGCGTTTCTTTAAGGC
>NVSO02000233.1 GCA_002401305.2 Rhodobiaceae bacterium
GGATGGCTATGTGCAAGCGGTCTCCATTGGTGGCGGCAAAGCCACCCACCAAGCTCGCTTCGTCCGTACCGAGAAATATTTAGACGAAGAAAAAGCGGGAAAATATTTGGGCGCCACATGGACCACCCGCGCGCCCGGCGGCATGTTCTCAAACCTAGGAGGCGGAGGCATCCGTGATCAAGCAGGCGTCACCACCTATCAAGTGCGCGACACGCTCTATGCCATAGATGAAAACACCGCCACTGTGCACGAGTTAGATCCCAACACGCTCCACACCAAAACCACCCATCCCGCAGGTGTGGTAGAAGGCATGACCATCAAAGCCCATACAAAAATCGATGCCCACACAGGTGATTGGATGATGTTGGGTGGCAACTACGGCCCGTCGATGAGCATCGCCAGTGCAGTACATCACAAGGATGGTACGCGCACAGCTCTCCCCGCCACCAAAGCCCCGCGCCAAGTTTATACCCATGACTTCTTCGCCACCGAAAACTACTTTTTGCTCTATCTGCAACCCGCTTTCGTCAATCCCTTAAGCTTCCTTGCGGGCCTCAACAGCTTTACCCAGTCCATCAAATGGAAACCGGAAGAAGGCGGCCTGCTCGCCCTCATCCCGCGCAATGGTGACGAACCGCGCTACATCGAAACACCCTCAAGCTGGATGTGGCACGCGTTAAACGCCTATGAAGAGGGCAACACCCTCATCGCCGATTTTGTCGGATACGACAGCCCACAACATTTCATCGGCGAAGACCCAGCCTTCTCAGCCATCATGGAAGGACGCCTCGCGGCCAACCAAACCGGCGGACACCTACGCCGCTTCGTGGTGAACCTCGACACCAACACGGCCCGCGAAGAACGCATTGCCGAGGGTCCCTTTGAGTTCCCCATGGGACATGCAGCAATGGCCCTGCACAAACACCGCTACGGCTATATGTCCTACGGTGCCCATGACAGTATTTTCCACTCAGGCCTCGCCAGGGTTGATACACAAACGGGCAACACCACCACCGTCGACCTCGGTGAAAAAATCTGGGTAGGCGAGCCCATCCATGCCCCAGACCCCGCACGCCCGTTGCAGGAAAATGCCGGATGGATCATTGCCCAAGCCTTAGACGGCGCAACCAACAAAAGCTTCTACGCCGTCTTCAATGCAGACGACCTCGCCGCGGGTCCCATTGCTAAGTTGCATTTGGACACCCACATGCCCATCAGCTTCCACGGCCATTGGAGCGCACATACGTAGGCTTGAATTCAAATCCCCAATGCTTGAGATTAACGGGAGTGTAGAACCTGCTTGGATATTCTCCAATCACAGGGCTACACTCCCCTCAATCGATTTTCACTCACTGCAATGCAGGCGTCACAATGATCTGCAGAAAACGGGGATACAATGCTTACAATCTATCATGGTGCAAATACGCGCTCGGTGCGTGTCATCTGGCTCGCTGAGGAACTTGGTCTTTCGTACGAAATCAAAACGATCAAATTCTTGGAAAAAGAACACAAAGAACCTGCATATCTCGCCATCAACCCACTGGGTAAATTACCGGCCATTCAAGATGGCGACCTACACTTGTATGAATCCGGTGCCATCTGCGACTATTTGATCGCCAAAGCCGGGGCCACCAACCTAGAGCCTGAACGCGGCACCAGTGACTACGGCCTCTGTCGCCAATGGGTCTATTTCGCCGAAGCCACATTGATGGCTTCCATCGGTGCCATTGCACAACACACAATGTTGCGCCCGGAAGAAGACCGCATTCCCCAAGTACGCGACGAAGCCATTGAAAGCACTGCCAAAGGGCTGAGCATTCTAGAAGCCGCCTTGAAGGACAAAGAGTATCTTTGCGGCGACACCTTCTCTTTGGCAGACATCATGACAGGCTACGATTTGCATCTCGCAAATATGTTCGGGCAAGTCACTGACGCCTATCCTAACTTGAAAGCCTATCAGGCTCGCTTGAGCGCACGTCCCGGCTTCCAAAAGGCTGTTGCATAATCCCACTACCCACTCATTCTCTACGCGGAGGACTCTCCTATGGCTGACTCAATCCTACCAAAAGGCTTTCGTGTCACACCCATTGCCGGGGCGCTCGGCGCAGAGATTGAGGGCGTGGATCTCTCAACTAACTTAGACGCCGCAACCTTTGAAGCGGTGCACCGGGCCTTTCTTGATCACCAAGTTATTTTCTTTCGAGATCAAAACCTCACCCCAGAGGCCCACAAAAATTTCGCGCGCCGCTTTGGCTCTCTCACCATCCACCCTTACGTGAAGGGCATGGACGGCCATCCCGAAGTCGTGGAAATCATCAAAGAGCCTCAGGACAAAATGAATTTTGGCGGCGGCTGGCATTCCGACACCTCCTTCATGGAAGAACCCGCACTCGGCTCCATTCTCCATGCCCTCGAAATCCCCCCCTACGGCGGCGACACGCTTTTCGCCTCTCAGTACTTGGCTTATGAAACCCTTTCAGAGGGCCTGCGCGACCTGCTCGATACCATGAGCGCCCTTCACACCGCCAAAGCCGAATATGGCCGCCAAGGACATTCCGCGCAAAAACGCTCGTCAATGGACATTGAAAACTCAGTCGACGACACCCCCGTGTTTGAGCACCCTGTCGTGCGCACCCATCCAGAAACGGGCCGCAAAGCGCTCTACGTAAACGGCGCCTTCACCGAGAAGTTCAAAAACATGTCTCGCAAGGACAGCCTCCCGCTCCTCAACCACCTGTTTGCCCAAGCCACGCGGGAAGAGATCACCTGCCGCTTCCGCTGGACAAAAGGGGCCGTCGCTTTCTGGGACAACCGCTGTGTGCAGCACTTTGCTCTCAACGACTATCATGGCCACCGTCGCCACATGCGCCGCGTCACCATCAACGGCGGGCGGCCAACCTAAGGCCTGCCCAAAATCGAGTTTAAACCCATTAAATTCGATCTCCCCCTTGACGCAGACCACCCCAACACCATATGACTCCATAAACTAGACCAACCGGTCGGTTTTAAAGATTGTCGCGAAAAAGTCGCGGTAATGATGGGTTGTTGGAAGGGTTTTAAATGTCTCAAAATCTCAATGGAGATAGAGCGCACTCGGCAGCATTGAAAAAATCGGCAAAAGAAGCTGATGGTCGTCTCGCACGAGGCGACAAAACACGTGCCGCGTTGCTTGATGCCGCTTTTGACGAAATCTACGAGCACGGCTTTCAATCTGCCAGCTTGGCCAACATTCTACGCGCCGCAGACTGCACCAAAGGGTCGCTCTACCACCATTTTCCAGACAAACACGCCCTAGGCCTTGCCGCAGCGCGCGCCAATATCGGCGATCACTTCCAGAGAATGTGGTTCACCCCCCTCGCCACAACAGAAGACCCCCTAACAGACATCGCCAACTGCATTCAGCAGTACATCGACAATGGGGACGAACGCCTCTTCCGGCTGGGCTGTCCATTGCAAAATCTCAGCCAAGAAATGTCTCCGATTGACGAAGAGTTCCGCCTTTTTCTGGCAGAAACCTTTGCCAATTGGCGTAGCGCTCTCACCTCAGCTCTAAGCCGGGGGGTAGACAATGGCACCGTTTGCCAAACCGCCAATATCAACCAGATCGCAGCCCTCGTGATCGCCAGCCACCAAGGCAATATTGGCACGCTCAAAGCTACTCGCGACTTTAGCCTCGCCCACGATGCGATGGCCGCTCTCTTCTCCTACCTCAACACACAAAGACCTGCTTCGACTTAAACCACGAAACAGGAAAGCTCTCATAAAGGGTAAGCGTTATGAATAATTGGGTTGTTAGTTACACAAAAGGGATCATCAAGCTCCGCTGGCTGGTCCTCATCCTCTCGATTGCAGGCACACTTGCGCTTGCCAGTGGGGGACGTTTTATTGAGTTCTCCAATGACTATCGATATTTCTTCACCGAACAAAATCCAAACCTACAAGCGTTCGAAAAACTAGAACGAACCTACTCCAGCCCCGATACGCTTCTCTTTGTGCTCAAGCCCGAAGAAGGCCTTGCAACAACCTCACGCATTCTCGGCATCGTCAAAGAAATGACCGAGCAATCTTGGCAAATTCCCTATGTCATCCGTGTGGACAGCCTCACCAATTACCAACACACAAAAGCCTTTGAAGACGATCTTGTCGTCGCTGATCTGGTCTTGGACCCAAGCACTCTAACCTTGGAACAGGCAGAAGAAGTCCGCCAAATTGCGACATCTGAACCAGCAACAGCGCTGCGTCTCATTTCCAAAGACAGCACAACAACCGCTGTATTTGCGACCCTGAAGATCAACCGGGATGATGTTGCAGCTACCACAGCAGCCGTGGCACAAGCTCGTGCCATTATTGATAATATGCGAGAGTTGCATCCTGACATTCGCTTCGAACTGACAGGCTCCGTTATGCTGTCAGCTTCATTTGCCGAAGCCGCTCAATCAGATCTTTCAACGCTCACCCCCGGCATGTTCGTCTTCTTAGGGTTCTGTATCTATCTGTTACTCCGCTCATTCTCCGGCACCCTGTCAGCACTCACCATCGTGCTGTTCTCGGCCGCTGGCGCTATGGGCTTTGTCATGGGTTGGATGGGGGTCAAATTAACCCCTCCGTCAACTGGCGCTCCAACCATCATCCTCACTGTGGCTGTGGCCGATAGTATCCACATCCTCGTCACCATGCTTGTCGAAATGCGTAAGGGTAAAACCAAACACGAAGCCATCATCGAAAGCATGCGCGTCAATTGGCAACCCGTCTTCCTAACCTCGATCACGACGGCGATTGACTTCCTAAGCCTCAACTTCTCAGATGCCCCCCCCTTCCGCGATCTTGGTAATGCTTCTGCAGCAGGTTCCATCATTGCGTGGGCACTCTCCATCACCCTCCTCCCAGCCATGCTGGCCATTCTGCCTGTGTCCGCGAAATCTGCGGTCTCCAAGCAGAGTAAAATGATGGAGCGTTTTTCAGAAGTCGTCATCCGCAACTACCGTCTTTTGTTAGTAGTTATGACGATCGCCATCGTTTTCTTCTCAGCCCTTGTGCCATTGTTCAAATTCAATGACCGCTTTGTTGAGTATTTCGATGATCGTATGGAATTCCGGGTTGCCTCCGATTGGGCAGCAGATAATCTCATCGGTATTTATCAAATCAGCTATTCAGTTGAATCTGGTGAAACAGGTGGGATTTCCAATCCATAATACCTTCGCACTCTATCTTCGTTTGCTGATTGGGCACGGGATCAACAAGAAGTCGTTCACGACGCAACATTCACCGATGTGATCAAACGCGTGAACAAATCCATGCACGGCGACAACCAAGACTTCTACCGCATCCCTGAAGAACGTGACATGGCAGCCCAATTCTTGCTGCTCTACGAAATGTCACTGCCTTATGGTTTGGATCTAAACGACCAAATCAACGTCGATAAATCGGCAACAAAACTAACGATCACCCTAGACGATGTATCTACCGCAGAGATGCAGGAATTCATCACCCGGGGCGATAACTGGTTGAAATCTAACGCGCCCGCTGTGATGAACTCTTATCCAGCAGGACAGGCAGTGATGTTCGCCTTTATTGGTCGCAACAACTTTGATGCCATGTCCGTGGGCACAGCCATCGCGCTCATCCTCATCTCTGGATGTTTGATGTTCGCCTTGCGGGATATACGATTGGGCTTCATCAGCTTGATCCCCAACCTCACCCCGCCAATCGTGGCCTTCGGTATCTTGGCGCTGTTCACTCAGGAGGTCGGCTTCTGGTCCTCCTTTGTGATCGCCACAGCGTTAGGGTTGATTGTGGATGCGACGGTTCACTTCCTGTCCAAGTACAAACGAGCCCGTTCAGAATTGGGATATAGTGCAGAGGACGGTGTCCGCTATGCTTTCTCGACAGTGGGAACTGCCCTTTGGGTCTCCACCTTCGTGCTCGTGGCTGGTTTTGCAATCCTTGCGTTCTCACCCTTCAAAATTAATATGATGCTGGGTGTTATGGTAGCCTTGACCATCGCTGTCGCGTTGGTGATCGACTTCTTGCTCCTACCAGCATTGTTGATTGCTTTGGACCAGCGTAAAGGCGAAGCCACAAACAAACTTAAAGTGGCGTCGGACGACGATACACAAACGGTCTCGGACGGTAATGCTCCGGCATCCACCTAACAGATCAAAACCCGAGGTGGCCTTCCCACCTCGGGTGCTAATTTATACGTATGACTTTAAACAATCACTGAGGGAGCTTGGTCTCATGGCCACAAAAGCACTGAATTTCTGTAGTTACACCTTAGGCCTCATCATTACGGTTATCACTTTGGCGCTGCCGTTGAGCATCTCTGCTGCACTGGCCGAAGTACCCGGCCTACCAGATGCGTCAGACCCCGTCGCACGCGGACTGGCCATTGCCACTGAAAGTGACCGTCGCGACCACGGCTTTAAAGACAGCCGCGCCAACCTGAAAATGATCCTGACAAATGCCTACGGTGACACCAGCGAACGCGAATTGCGCTTCCTCACCCTCGAAAACGTAGACCCAAATGATGGTGATAGAAATCTGATCATATTTGATCGTCCACGCGATGTGAAAGGCACGTCCCTTTTGACATATGCACACATCCTCGAAGCCGACGACCAATGGATGTATCTGCCAGCCCTCAAGCGGGTGAAACGCATTTCATCCACCAACAAATCTGGCCCGTTCATGGGGTCTGAATTCGCGTTTGAGGATTTCTCAGCTCAAGAGCTTGGAAAATACACCTATAAATGGTTGCGCGACGAGGCCTGCGGCGACCGCACCTGCCATGTTATTGAACAAAAGCCGCAGTACGAAAACTCTGGCTACACACGCCAAATTGGCTGGACGGACACAACAGACTATCAAGTGCGCAAGTCTGAATTCTATGACCGTAAGAACCAGCTTCTTAAAACCTTGGAATTCACAGAATACACCCTCCACTTGGAGAAATATTGGCGCGCCCACAACCTGAAGATGACAAACCATCAAACAGGCAAAGGCACAACGCTGACTTGGGATTCTTTCGCCTTTCAAACAGGCTTAGATGACAAAGACTTCTCCAAAAATGCGTTGAAACGCGCATGCTAATACAATCTGCATGGCAGCGGCCCCCAGAGACCATTTACGTTTTCTTTGGGCCGCTCCGGCATACTCTCCAACAAACACCGCAGTATGAAAACTCTGGCTACACACGCCAAATTGGTTGGACTGACACCACAGACTATCAAGTGCGTAAGTCCGAATTCTATGACCGTAAGAACCAGCTTCTTAAAACCTTGGAATTCACAGAATACACCCTCCACTTGGAGAATATTGGCGCGCCCACAACCTGAAGATGACAAACCATCAAACAGGCAAAGGCACAACGCTGACTTGGGATTCTTTCGCCTTTCAAAC
>NVSO02000234.1 GCA_002401305.2 Rhodobiaceae bacterium
CGTTCGGACTCTTCAGCTTCTGTCAGAATATCAATATCCCAACCGGTGAGCTGAGACGCGAGACGCACGTTTTGTCCACGACGGCCAATTGCCAATGACAGCTGATCATCTGGAACAACAACTTCAATGCGTTGCGTATCTTCGTCCAACACCACTTTAACAACTTCAGCCGGCGCCAATGCATTCACAATAAAGGTTGCAGGCTCATCGGACCATTGAATGATATCGATCTTCTCGCCTTGCAGCTCGTTAACAACGGCTTGCACACGAGAGCCACGCATACCGACGCAGGCACCCACGGGATCAATTGACGTGTCATTTGAGCGGACAGCAATTTTAGCCCGGCTACCAGAATCACGCGCCACGGCTTTCACTTCGATAATGCCGTCATAAATTTCAGGCACTTCTTGTGTGAACAAGCGTGACATGAATTGCGGGTGTGTCCGCGAAAGGAAAATTTGCGGCCCACGTTGTTCGCGACGCACATCGTAGATGTAAGCCCGAATGCGGTCTGAATTGCGGAAGGTCTCGCGCGGCAACAATTCGTCACGACGGACAATTGCTTCGCCTCGGCCCAGATCCACAATAACGTTGCCGTATTCGACACGCTTGACGGAGCCGTTCACGACTTCACCAATGCGGTCTTTAAATTCGTCGTATTGACGCTCACGCTCAGCATCGCGCACTTTTTGCACAATCACTTGCTTGGCGGTTTGAGCTGCAATGCGGCCAAATTCGATCGGCGGCAATTCATCCTCGATCAAATCACCCATCACAACTTCAGGGTTCAAGCGCTTAGCGTCTTCCAATGCGATTTCAACCGCATCAGTTTCCACCCGCTCGACAACTTCGAGGAGGCGCACAAGACGAATTTCACCCGTTGACGGATTAATCCGTGCACGAATTTCATTTTCCACACCATAGCGGGACCGCGCTGCTTTTTGAATGGCTTCCGCCATTGCATCCAGAACGACCTCACGATCAATCGACTTTTCGCGTGCGACTGCGTCTGCAATCTGCAACAGCTCCAGCCTATTGGCGCTAACTGCCTGTGCCATTACTTCCTCATCTGCTACACGGCACCCTTACGGGTTTTGCCGCGACCGCTTCTTCAAGCTTTCATCTACCAACTGGTCAGTGATAACCAATCGGGCTTCGGCGAGCAGCTCAAGGGATAACCCAATGATTTGCGGCTCGTCGTGACCTTCAATCGGCATTGAAAGAAGCACTTCGCCCTCTTCAACACCCTGAAGTATACCTCGGTAACGCTTACGACCTGCGAGCATTTCCGACAATTCAATCTTTGTATCGTGCCCTGCCCAGCGACTAAAATCTTTCAGTCGCGTCAACGGCCGGGCGATCCCCGGAGAGGATACTTCTAGATTATATTCCCCTGAGATAGGATCCTCAACGTCCATTAAGGCAGATACGGCGCGGCTGATCATTTGACAACCCTCCACCGGCATACTGCCATCTGGTCGTTCTGCCATCACCTGGACAGTACACCCTTCTTGTCCGGTCACTTGAACGCGCACCAATTCAAATCCCATATCCTCAACAGCCGGCGCAATCATTTCAGCAATTTTGCGCGCGAGTCCGTGACTAGCGACTAATTGCTGACTTCCGTCATAGGCTTCAAGTGCCTCTGGCTCGGTCTTGCCATCATCTTGGTTGGGCGTTTGGTTCATTCAGTACCGTCAAAAAATCCCAGAAATCAGCCATTTATCAAGGCGGAAACTGGTGTCCAGATAATAAAAAAAGCGGGGCCCCAGTCCGGGACGACCCACTCCCTTGAAGAGAAGTTCGTTTGTTGAGCGCAAGATAGGCCTATTTTTCTCAAAAAACAAGGGCAGTGACGGGCAGAAATGTCACAAGCCTTTCAGCGTCCATTTGGGGCCTATAATTTGAGTTTCAATCGCAAACTACAGACGCTCAAAATCGAAATAGGAGGGCGTTCGCCCTTCGCGTAATGCCTTTGCCTCATAGCGCGTGGAAAGCCAATCAGCAGGAGGTGTGCGGCAGTCAGCAGCGGAATGGCGCGATAATTGGAACGCGGGGTGAGCGTCCATATGCTCCAAGGTCCATTCGCAATAATCGGGAATATCCGACGCCACGCGCATAATGGCGCCGGGCACCAAAATTCGGGCTAATTGATCCAGATTGGCGACGCTTATGAAACGGCGCTTTTTATGACGCTTTTTGTGCCAAGGATCGGGATAAAGCAAAAAACATTTGTGCACAGAGGCTGTTTCTAGAGATGCCAAAACCGGACGGGCATCATCGGCTTGCACGCGGACGTTAGTAAGAGACCGATCTTCGATCTCATTTAGTAGCTTTGCCACGCCATTTATAAAGGGCTCGCAACCAATGAAACCCACTTCTGGGTTAGCTGCGGCTTGATGGGCTAAGTGCTCGCCCCCTCCGAAGCCAATTTCCAACCAAACCTGCGAAACAGACTGGGGGCCCAGGCCTTTGGAAAAGAATGTTTTGGGGTCCAAGGAACCCGGCGCGACATCGCCTAAAGGGGGAAGTGTGACTTTGGGAAGCAAGTTTTCCATCAAGCTGAGATGATACTCATGCAAGGGATGCCCTTGGCGGCGGCCAAACACATGATTGCGAGACAGCGCTTTACGCTCCTCGAGAGAGAGGTTTTCGGCTTGATCCGAGTTTTGATCGGATTTTTCGACAGACTGTTGGTCTGAGGTTTGGTTTGGGGCTTGGTCGGGCATGGCTCACAACTTACTTTGGGCAATAGAAGGGCCAGTACGATTGTTGCATTAAACAACCCTACTGGCCCCTCAATCTCAATTCATCAAATTACGGCAGTTCTTTTTCAATGGCCGCTGCCAGGTCGGTGCGCTCCCATGAAAACCCACCATCTGCTTCCGGCGCCCGGCCAAAGTGGCCATAAGCTGCGGTGCGTGCATAAATTGGTTTGTTCAAACCAAGGTGCTCGCGAATACCGCGCGGGGTCAGATCCATCGCTTTACTGACGGCACGTTCGAGGGCTGCTTCTTCTACTTTACCGGTACCGTGGGTATCAACATAGATAGAGAGAGGCTTCGACACGCCGATTGCGTAGGCCAGTTGAAGGGTGCAGCGGTCGGCAAGGCCGGCGGCCACAATGTTTTTGGCCAAATAACGAGATGCATAAGCGGCCGAACGGTCCACTTTGGTTGGGTCTTTGCCCGAGAAGGCACCGCCCCCGTGAGGAGCAGCCCCGCCATATGTATCCACAATAATCTTACGACCTGTCAGACCCGCATCCCCATCAGGGCCGCCGATGACAAAGAGGCCGGTTGGATTGACATACATTTCTTCGTCAGGACACATCCAGCCATCAGGCAATACTTCTGTGAAGTAAGGACGTACCAATTCGCGGACGTCCTCTTGGGTCAAGCCTTCCACATGCTGCGTTGAGACCACAACGGAGGTCGCGCGCACGGGCTTGCCATTTTCATATTGCAAAGTGACTTGGCTTTTGGCATCTGGCAAAAACTCAGGGCGCTTTCCGCTCTTGCGGTCCTCCGCCATGCGTTTCAAAATTCTGTGGGAGTAGGAAATTGGCGCAGGCATCAGCTCTGGCGTTTCGTTACAGGCATATCCAAACATGATGCCTTGGTCGCCAGCGCCTTCATCTTTGTTGCCGTCCGCGTCCACACCCATTGCAATGTGAGCTGATTGGGCATGCAAATAGATGTCTATTTCAGCATTTTTCCAATGGAAGCCGTCTTGCTCATAGCCAATGTCTTTAATAGCGTCGCGTACAACGCCATCCAGAATCTCTTTTGTGATGCTTTCTGGGCCGCGCACTTCGCCCGCCAAAACCACCCGGTTGGTGGTCGCTAGGGTCTCGCATGCAACACGCGCTTCTGGATCTGCGGCCAAATAGGTGTCCA
>NVSO02000235.1 GCA_002401305.2 Rhodobiaceae bacterium
GGCATGGCCCCCTTACGCGCCCCAATGTTGTGGACCGTAACGGCGAAGTTATGGCGATCGATATTATGACCGCATCGCTTTATGCCGACATCAAAGATATTCAAAACCGGGAAGAAGCTATTCGTGGTTTGCGCCGCGTGCTGCCTCACCTAAATGAAAAAACACTGCGCCGGCGGTTATCCAAAGCCGGTGGCAATGTGCGTTTGATGCGTGAGCTGACACCGCGCCAAGAATATGCTGTTCACAATTTGGGCTTGCCGGGTTTGAATTTTGAGAAGGAATTTAAGCGGGTCTACCCTAATGGGACGATGGCGGGGCATGTGCTGGGTTATGTCAATGCGGACAACAAGGGTGTTGCTGGCATTGAGTATCACATTGATCATAGTCAATTGCTGGATCAAGAGCAGGTTGCTGTGTCCGTTGATATGCGTGTGCAACATGTGTTGCGCGATGAGCTTTCGCGCGCGATGTCTACGTTCTCTGCCAAAGCTGCTGTGGGCGTGGTGATGGATGTGACAACAGGCGAAGTGATTGGCATGAGCTCGTTGCCTGATTTTGACCCCAATGATCCGATGGCCTCTAAGGCCAATGCACGGTTTAGCCGAGCGACGCTGGGCGTTTATGAAATGGGGTCTACGTTTAAGACCTTTAGTGTGGCGGCGGCACTTGATAGTGGGTTGGTTCAACTGGGAGACCGGTTTGATGCGCGCAAGCCTTTGAAGGTCGCGGGCGGCTTTACCATTCGAGATTTTCATGCGCAGAAACGTATTTTGACCGTCTCTGAAGTCTTCATGCATTCGTCCAATATTGGTACAGCGAAAATGGTTTTGGAACTGGGTCGGGATAAGCACCGATCTTTCCTGGACTCGCTAGGATTGCTTGGTCGTTCTGATATTGAATTGCCTGAACGGGGCACGCCCTTGTTGCCGTCTCGTTGGACTGACCTTTCGACAATGACCATCTCTTATGGGCACGGCCTTTCGGTGACCCCGTTGCAGGTGGTGGCTGCGGGGGCTGCGATCGTGAATGGTGGCTTCAAAGTTTCGCCGACATTTGTTCGTCAAGATGGAGATATGAAAGCACGCCAACGCGTGATGTCTGCTCAAACCAGCAAGTCTATGCGGAATTTGATGCGGCTGGTGGTTGCTGAGGGAACCGGGCGACGTGCAGATGTTGTGGGCTATCCCGTGTTGGGTAAAACCGGCACAGCTGAGAAAGCTGTAAATGGGGGTTATTCGCGCAAGGAGTTGTTGACGTCCTTCTTGAGCGCCTTTCCAGCGGACAACCCACGCTACGCGATGCTTGTGATGTTGGATGAGCCGAAAGGCACGAAGGCAACTTATAATTTTGCGACCGCAGGGTGGAATGCTGCTCCCCTGACTGGGCGCATTGTGCGGCGGATTGCGCCGATGTTGGGACTGAAGCCGGAGGGGCGCTGGCAGTCGCCTGTGCAGTCGGTTTCATTTACGCAACGTTAGACATGTCGGGAGCGTGTGTTTTACGCGGTGATGAGTGAGACATTATTGAGACCAAATTGAGTTTAGGATCTCACAGTGACGTGAGATTTGGGGGCCTAGGATAGGTAGTGCGTAACATGAAGCTAAGGACGCTTGCAGGACAGGAAAGCGATCTAACTGCTGAAGGCGGGGAGATCGAAATTGTTGGTCTTACCGCAGATAGCCGTGAGGTTAAGCCCGGCTATCTTTTTGCGGCCTTGCCTGGTGTGCAGGTTGATGGCGCTCGCTTTATTAGAGATGCGGTGGACCGGGGTGCTTGCGCGGTTCTTATGGCGCGGGATGGAGAGATGGACGGCCACTCCCTATCTTCCCCTCTTGCGTCACCTACGCCTGTGATTATTAAAGACCGAAACCCGCGCAAACGACTTGCGCTGATGGCGGCTCGGTTTTATGGGGCGCAGCCGGGTATGGTTGCTGCGGTCACCGGCACAAATGGCAAAACATCTGTCGCGACATTCGTGCGCGAAATTTGGGAATCTTTGGGGATTGCGGCGGCTAGTCTTGGTACTGTTGGGGTTGTGAGCCCGAGCGGAGAACGACAGCTTGGCTTTACAACGCCGGATCCTGTGCGTTTACATCAAGAAGTTTTGGCGTTGACCCAGGAGGGCGTAACGCATTTGGCTATGGAAGCGTCGTCTCATGGATTGGCGCAGCATCGGTTGGATGGGTTGCGGGTGAATGCGGCGGGCTACACAAATATCTCTCGCGACCATTTGGATTACCATGCCACATTCGACGACTATGCTTATGCCAAGCTGCGCCTGTTTGGCGAAGTGATGGCGCCGGGCGGTGTGGCCGTTCTGAATGCAGATGCCAACCATTTTCAAGAATTTGAAGCTGTATCCTGGGCGCGCGGACATCGTATTTTGTCAGTGGGCCGTAAAGGGCGCGGCATTTGTTTGACCGGCGTGACAGCTAACCCGCGTGGGCAGATCATGCGCATCGTTCATGAAGGCCAAGATTATGAAATCGATCTGCCTTTGGCCGGAGAATTTCAAGCGTCTAATGCGTTGGTTGCAGCCGGTTTGGTGATTGGGTGTGGCGGGGAAGCAGGCAAAGTATTCAAAGCGCTTGAGAGCCTGAAAGGCGCTAAAGGGCGTTTGGAAGCTGTGGCGCATTTGGAAAATGGTGCCAGCATCTATGTTGACTATGCCCATACGCCCGACGGATTGGAAACAACCCTTACTGCCATGCGGCCTCATACAGCAGGTCGGTTGATTGTGGTGTTTGGCTGCGGCGGGGACCGGGATACCGGCAAGCGCCCGCAGATGGGCGAAATTTCGGTGCGGTGCGCAGACCTTGTTTTTGTGACTGACGATAATCCGCGTTCTGAAACACCTTCCGATATTCGCGATCAAATTATGAAGGCAGCAACCGGTGCTCACAATGTTGGGGATCGCCAAGAAGCGATTAGGCAAGCTATTCAAAGCTTGGGGGCGGGTGATGTGTTGATTGTTGCGGGTAAGGGCCATGAGACAGGTCAGGTGTTGGCCGACCGCACGATAGATTTCTCAGATCATGACGCGGTTGCGTATTCGTTGAA
>NVSO02000236.1 GCA_002401305.2 Rhodobiaceae bacterium
AGTATTGAGGGGCAAATTACTCTTCATTTGTTGGCTGGACACAAACCGAGGGAGCGAACTGATTTTAGTCGCTTGGGGGGTGGCCTGCCTAAATGAGGCTCAAGACTAAGCTGAGCCAACACATTTGAGGGAGAGCTTTCGTGAAAGCTAATATTTTGGGGGCATTTGTTTTGTCCTCCGCCATGACCCTAGTTGCTGGGGCTGTGTCGGCAAAAGAATTTAAAGTGGGGGCTGTAAACCTAGCCGTGGATACGACGGTTTCTATGGGTGCGAGCATGCGCGCCAGCGGCCGCGATTGTGCACATGTTGGGCTGGAGAATGGTGGTTGCTTGACCGAAAAGGGCACCAATTGGAGCGCCAACGGCGATGACGGCAACCTGAACTTTGACAGCGGCGACTTGGTTTCTGCTGTTGTGAAAGTGACCACAGACTTTGAAGCGCGTTATGAAAACTTTGGTGGCTTTATGCGCGTCAAAGCATTTTATGACCAGGTAAATTACAACAATGCCACGGGGCGCACGCGCCCTGTGCAAGACAGCACACGCGGCGATGTTGCACGTAATTCTGCTGGCCGTGGCCTGGACGTACTTGATGCATTTGTCTTCGGCAACTTTACGGTTGCTGGTGACTTGCCTTTAAGCATTCGTCTTGGCAAGCAAGTGAACAATTGGGGTGAAAGTCTCTTTATTGGCGGTGGTATCAATTCCTACCTGCCGTATGACGTGACCGCTTTGCGTACACCGGGTTCTGAATTAAAAGAAGCTGTTTTGCCAGAGCTTGCGATTTACGCCTCTTTGGGTTTGCCGAACAATTTCAGCATTGAAGGTTTTTATGTGCTCGAGCATGAAACCACTAAGCTTGATTCATGCGGAACATTCTTTGCGTCTTCTGATGTCGTGCACGAAGGCTGTGCCTATACAATGAATGGCGCTGAATACGATGAAGCTGCAGCTCTAGCTGGCGGCTACACTATTCCAATCACGTCGGGTGGTGCTGGCGGTGTCCTTATCCCACGCTACGGCGACCATGATGCAAAAGACGAAGGTCAGTTTGGTCTGTCTCTTCGCTACTTCGCAGAAAACTTCAACGGTGGCACGGACTTTGGTTTCTTCTTCACCAACTTCCACTCAAAAGCGCCCTATATTAGCTATACCACGCCACAATCGGCTTCAATTTATGGGAGCAATTGGGCAGACATTTGCGCCAATTTGGGCGGTACGTCTGCCGCCGATTGTTTTACAAATCCAAATATTTTGAACGTGGCTATTCTTGAGGGTACCTCAAGCATGAATTATGGCTTGGCCTACGCTGAAGATATTCGGATGTTTGGTGCAAGCTTCAATACACTCATCGATGTTTTGGGTGGTACAGCCTTGGCGGGTGAGGTTGCTTACTCTCCGAATATGGCCTTCCAACGTGATACATATGATATTCTGTCTAACAATTTAGATCTCAACTCGGCGAGTGAATTGGGCGACTATTTCCTCTCAAATCCGACCGCGTCTATGTTGGATTTGCAAAATTATGCAGCGACACTGACAGCGTCGCCTTATGCAACTACGGCCAATAATTTGACCCCTTATGGCGGTAATTTTATAACACCGTGGAAGCGTGAGGAAGTGATTACAGGTCAATTCCAAACGACGTCTACCTTGTCAGCTTCTGATCCGGTTGTCGCAGCTCTTGGTGCTGATCTACTGATCTTACTTTCAAATGCTGGCTTCCAGTATTTGCCAAATGTCACGCAAGAGACACGTCTGGCAACAGCGGGCTCCGCGGCAATTCATGCTGATACGTGGGTCAACAATCTGTTGCTCTCGGGTGGCGAACCTGGCAATGCGGGCACGGGTGCTGCGCGTTATGCCGACAAGTTTTCTTGGGGTTACCGGTTGGTTGCGGTTGCAAACTACAACAATGCATTCCGTACCCCTTGGACTTTGAGCCCCTCCATTCAGTGGCGTCATGATGTTGACGGTCTGTCTGCGGGTCCAAATGGTCCAGGCTTTATTGAGCGTGCAAAGACTATTTCTCTAGGTTTGGGAGCTGATTATCAGGGCGTGTATAAGGCAAAACTGTCTTACACGAATAGCTTTGGCAATCCGTTCCGCAATGCCTCTACCGATAAAGACTTTGTGGCGTTTAACGTAAGCTACGCGTTTTAAGTTTTTTTGCTTAAGTTTTCTGCATCGCAGATAGATCATTAAGGCGGTCCTTTCGGGGGCCGCCTTTTTGCGTTTGGGCTGGCATGCAAATGGCGGGAAGGGCATACTGCGCTATAAAGGCAGATATGGTGCGATGGCTTGTGGATTAAAGGTTTAGAGAATGCGTAAGCCAACCCAGAAAAGATCTATTGAGCGCGTTGGGCAGATTTTTGATGCCACGCGGACCCTCATTTTGGATGAAAACATTGAAGCCGTTACCACAACGCGGGTGGCTGAGCTTGCGGATGTGCCCGTTGGCTCGGTCTATCAGTTCTTTACGGACCGGGATGATCTGCTGACATCGCTTGCGCGGTCTCAAGCCGGAATTTTGGCCAAAGCCTGTGTTGCCGCACTTGATGAGTGCCCGCCCGATATATTTGAGCATTGGCCCAGTGCGATGCGCCATGTGATGGAAAGCTATTTGTCCGCTCTTGGACGATTGCCCGCGGGCATCGAAGTCAATCGCTATCAAACCCAGCATATGCCCGTTTTTGAGGGGCCGAACGGATTGGAAAGTCCGTTAGGCGGGCTTTTCAGAGATGTTATGGCGCGCACAGGTCTCCAATTTCCACCCGAGCGCGAGGTTGTCATTTTGACTACTTTGCTGGCGACGGTGTCTGTTCTGGTGGATATTGCTCTTCTTCAGAGCTCAATTGAGCAGCGAGATGCCTATATCTCGGAGTGCTTTGGCTTGGCACAGCTTTATGTCGACAAATCAGTGGTAGATCCTTGTAAATAGGTATCGCAGCCTTTCGAGGGCATTGACCGTGCGTTTATTGGATGGTGTGTTTGGCCGTTTTATCGGTGTGGCGTTTCGCTCGCCTCTGTCCAATAAGTGGTGCTAAATGGGTTGTTTTCAGCCTGGTGGTGCAGAAATGAGTCAATCATTCAGAGTTACATTAAATGATTCGGTAACGGTTTACCCTGAGAAACCGGGCACTTCTTCCTTTGTGGCGGGGCAGCCAAAATGGTGCAGCGCACACTGTGTCAATTCTGCAATAGCCAGACTCGAAGTCTTCTTCGTGACCGTGAATTTGGTCTAAGTGACTTGACTTAGGGGCCGTATTTTCGTC
>NVSO02000237.1 GCA_002401305.2 Rhodobiaceae bacterium
GATTGCTCTTCAATGGCTGCCGCGATGGCGCTGGAGACTTCGTTGATTTCTTCTACTGTCGTCGTAATATTGCCTACCGCTTCAACAGCTTTTGTCGTCATATTTTGCACTTCATGCACTTGCTTTGAAATCTCTTCTGTCGATTTGGCGGTTTGAACTGCAAGGTTTTTAACTTCGCTTGCCACGACGGCGAAACCCTTACCTGCCTCTCCCGCCCGGGCGGCTTCTATCGTCGCATTTAGCGCCAACAAATTGGTTTGTTCTGCAATATCTGCAATGACACCGACAACGTCCCCTATAACTTCCACAGCGTCTGAGAGCGATAGGATAGTCTTCTGGCTATCTTGCGCATTGACGACGGCGCGCTGAGTAATATCAGCAGCATGACTGACTTGCTGTCCAATTTCATCTATTGAGCTCGTCAATTCTGATGTTGCCGTGGCTATCATCCGCGTTTGTTCCAATTGTGCCGTAGACGCGTCCTTCACGCCTTTCGCGCTCTCAAAAACAGCTTCTGAGGATTCTCCCATACCCTTTGCAAGCAGCTTAGTTTCAGCCGCCAGTTCACTCACTCTGGATGCTACATCTTTGGTCTGTTGTTCAACGGTGCTTGCCATCTTCTGCAACGCTTCGGAACGCGCCTTTTCTGATTGAACAGCGCTATCTTTTTGTTCCTCGCGCAGGCGTTCATTCTCTTTGGCATTTTCTTGGAAGATAGATACCGCTCGGGCCATCGAACCAATTTCATCCATCCGGCCTTTGCCCGGTATATTCATTGTAAAGTCGTTATTTGCCAGCCGGGTCATAACATCTGTCATCGATGAAATCGGCCGGGTGATGCTTCTGCCAACAAAAAATCCGATCACACACATTGCCAGGACAAAAACAAGGAGCGAAACTATTGTAATAGTGATCAGATTTGAAATTGATTTCAACGCTTCAGATTGATCAATTTCCCCAATCACAGCCCATGTTGCGTTCATAAATTTAATTTGTTTGTACGCGGCCAGAACCTCCACTCCGCGATAGTCACTCCCGATCAGCGATCCTGTGTTGCCATTTATGGCTTCAATTACCTGCTTAGTATCGACAGTTACTTTTAGGATCGTTGACTCTTTTCTAAACCGCGAACTACTCCGCATCAAATAGTCTGACCCAACAAGATAAGTTTCGCCTGACTTACCTAGGCCCTCATGTGCAGCCATCACTGCATCAATTCTATCAACCGGCATTTGGAACGCGAGAACGCCTAAGAAGCTTCCTTTGTTGTCAAAAACAGGTCTTGAAATGAAACTTGCTGGGGCATCATTGCTTGGTCCGTACGGGCGAAAGTCAAAGAATGTGTCTTCTTTGCTCACCTTCGCGGCCCTGAATGCATTACCCAAGTCGGTCTGGGCCCATTCTCCCTTGTTGAGATTGGTGGCGTAGTCCAGTTCCTTGAAAACTGTGTAAATCAAGTCACCTTCGCTGTTGAAAAGGAAGACGTCATAGTACCCACGTGTACTTTGGAGCTTTCGAAACCAGGGGTGATAGTTTTTATGGACATCACTGTATAGCGATCCATCTTCCGCGTAGTCGAGTTTTTCTTTCTCGCCAACCGGGTAAGGGTTCTCACCAATGTACAGGTTTTGCTACACCTCTGTTTTGTCGCCCTCGATCGCATGCCAAGCTTGGTTAAAGCTTTCAATCGCTAAGATCACAGTTTGGTTTGATGCTTGGATATCAAGGTCTGAACGAATGCTGCTCAGATAGTTGTCGAGAGCTGTTTCTCTTGAGGCAACTAAAGCCTGTAAATTTGAATGAGCTTGCACCGTGAGGGCGTCGCGGCCTGATTGAATACCTAATAAAGCCATCATTGATGCTGCAACAATTCCCACCACAGTAATTGCCAAAGGAATCTTGCGGGATATACTTAAATTGAATGCCTTCATTGGTTCTGCCCTCGTTTGATTTCCCCTGGAGTGCCGCTCAGTACATGTGGGTAGTTGCATTGTTGTATGGCGCGACTTAGGTAAGTTACTAACTTTATTATGAATACGAGGTATTAGTTTTTGTTTGGTTAAGGTTAGCTCGTTAGTTGAGGCATCAACCTAATTAGTCAGCATAGAGAATTTTTAAGGCGCCTTTGCCTGAAATGTCGCTGCCCATTTATATGATGTGGCACAGGAGCATGGATGAGGATGTGGGACACAAATGGTTGCGGGAGCGCTTTGTCGAGATCGCAGCACAGAACCCGGCGTAGCTACAAGGGAAGCTCTGGGTAGTCTGCATTTACGTCACCTTGCCGATCCTCAGTGTACAGGGGAAGAACAATAACGACGGTTGTGCCAATGCCTGGTTCGCTCCAAATTTCCAACATGCCCCCGTGGTCGGATACAAAGTATTTGACACTGATCAGACCAAATCCATCGCCGCCGATCGGTCTTGGTGCGGGCTTATCTCCCAACTCACGCGCGAGTTTGAGTTGGTGTTCATTCATACCGATACCATTGTCGCTCACGCCAATCCGTACAAATGAACCTGACAGCAGCGGTTGAGTTCCCAAAGAATTTTTCGGAACTGGATCACCCTCAACATGCGACCAAAGAGTAATCAATTTGGTTTCGCGACGGTCTGATTTGTCCACGGCTCTTATCGCATTGAAAATAAGGTTCATAACGGCAAGACGGATTTCATATCCGTCAACCCTGACAGCGCTATCCTTGGTTCCAGCACTTGCGTTTAGGTCCAGGTCTGTCTCCGTGAGCACCTTGGTGATCAGTACAATATCATCCAGAAAATCATGAATTGGAACGGATGCCTTCACGCCGCGCCGCATTTGTCCAAACCGCGCAAAGCCTTCGCCCAGGCTTTGGATGTGGCTCAGAGTTTTTTCTATTTTTTCTAGATGTCTTTTCTGTTCGGGTTCTAGTCCGGCCTTGCGGTTTGCAGCCTCAATATGACCAAAGCTAATGCCAAGAACATTATTCAGTTCGTGGAGGGCGGCATTCGTAATTTTTTGGAAATGTATATTCAATTGAGTGCGGACCGCGACCAACCGGTTCCTTTCGACAA